>DAOWHK010000102.1 GCA_030641465.1 Parachlamydiales bacterium
AGCGACTTGGAAGGCTCAAAGAAGAAGAGTGGAAAAAACTTTCCAAAGCAGAAGAGAAAGAAGAAGAAGAGGCTCTAAAAAAATTATGGCTTGTTGGAAAAGGCACACCACAAAATAAAACCTTAAAACGCCTCCGAGAAATCCCTGATTTAAGAGCTGCCATCGAAAAGTGGGAAACCTATTTTCATGGAGATCCAAATAAAGACGAAAAACTCGAAAAACTCTCTCTGCTCTATATTATTGTAGATGAGCGCTCCAATGAATTTGAACTCACAGACAAAGGAATCCTGACTTGGTCAAATGCAAATAGCACGGAAGGATATGAAAATGATTTTGTCATGCTCGATCTTGGGCATGAATACGGAAAAATCGATAATGACAGCTCTCTTTCCGAGCAAGAAAGGCTCAAGAAAAAAGTAGAAATCCGTGAGCAAGATTCGCTAAGAAAAGAGCGCGCTCACAACTTGCGACAGTTATTTCGAGCACATCTAATGATGGAAAAAGATATCGATTATATCGTTCAGGATGGAAAAATTGTCATTATCGATGAGCACACAGGACGCCCTCAACCAGGAAGACGCTTTTCTGATGGCCTCCATCAATCGATTGAAGCAAAAGAATCCGTCGTCATCCAGCAAGAAACGCAGACCTACGCAACTGTCACTTTGCAAAACTACTTCCGGCAATATGATAAACTAGCAGGAATGACAGGAACTGCCATGACAGAGGCAAACGAGCTCAAAGAAATCTACAAAATCGATGTACTGGAAATTCCCTCCCATAAAAAATGTAAAAGAGCTGATGCCGACGATCAAATTTACATGACAGAAAGAGAAAAGTATACAGCCCTTGTCAAAGACATTCAAGAAACTCATGAAAAAGGGCGTCCCATACTAATCGGTACAGAATCTGTCGAAGTTTCCGAAAAAATTTCCCGTATTCTCAAACAAAAAAACCTAACGCACACCGTTCTTAATGCAAAAAACCACATCACAGAAGCGGACATCATTGCAAAAGCCGAACAAAAAGGCGCCATCACTGTCGCAACGAATATGGCAGGCCGCGGAACAGATATTAAACTTGAAAGCGGCGTAGCAGATCTCGGGGGCTTACACGTCATAGGAACCACTCGTCATCAATCAAGGCGGATTGACAGGCAGCTTAGAGGGCGGTGCGCTCGGCAAGGAGACCCCGGATCCTCTATTTTCTACGTTTCCTTTGAAGATTCGCTCATGAGGCTCTTTACCTCGCCAAAACTCACAGGATTCATACAACGATTTCGCCCTCCAGAGGGAGAGCCCATCATCGCAAAAGTGCTCAATAAATCGATTGAAACAGCCCAAAAACGAGTGGAGCAGCGCAATTACTCCATTCGTAAACATACCCTTGAATACGATGATGTAATGAACATGCAACGAAAAGAGGTCTACGCCTTTCGAAATGAAATTCTTCGCGACAAAAACCCCGTAGAAATCGCTTGCAGCATCTTAGAATCTGTCTGCCAGGAGATCAGCAAACAGTTCTTCCAATCAAGAGCAAGTTTGTGGAATCCTGAAGGTTTCCGCACATGGCTAATGACCCATTTTCCCGTAAACTTTGATGCAAACGCTTTTGACGATGAATACCTCACAATCGAAGAAATTGAGCAAATAGCCGCACAAAAAATCATCAATAACTTTAAATACAAACTCGATCATGAAGCGAATATCATCGCACACATTCAAAAAGCATCTGGCAAAGAAGTCAATCCCGTCAGCATCCTTTCTGAAATTCTCTGCAATCTTCTTCTGCAAATCATTGATCGCCTTTGGCAAGGCCACCTTTTAGATATCGATCATCTTCGAACAGATGTAAACCTTCGCGTGATCGGCCAAAAAGATCCTCTAATGGAATTTAAGCACGAAGCCTTTGCTCTATTTGACTCACTAAATCAAACAATCAAGCTGGAAATTGGTCATTCCCTTTTCCGCTTTGAAATGGTTCCAAGTGAAGCCTCTAATCAAAAAAAATCCTCGAGCGCGCTCCAACTTGAAGAGCTCCAATCGTTCTTTCCTCCAGTGGACAAACAAAAAGCTATCGCAGACAGGAAAAAATCATGACAACTATTACAGCCCTTCCAGACGAAGTTCTATTTCATATTTTCTCATTCGTAGGCGAGAGTGCACCGTCTGCCGCTTGTAAAACCTTTCGAAGAATCAACCAAGACTACATCAAAAGAACCTTTGACAAGCTTGCAGCGGACGAAGATCTGAAACAACTTTGCAACTTACGAGCGATTGTATTATCGAACAATTCTAGTACTGCTAAAGCTCAAACAATTTTTAGAAATCTCCTTGCTATTCACAAGCAAATATTTCCATGGGATACCAGTATTAGTTCTCAAATTTCTCATGCTAATTATCAAAGGATTAAAAAAAATCTGATAGATAAGGCTGAGTATAGTTTCCTCCCAAAAACTATACCTCTTTTCGTTTCGGAAATTCAAACTATTGATTTTAGCAATCAAAATGTATATTTTTTCTTTAGATCTTTAGAGCAATTTTCGGCGCTAAAAGTACTTAATCTAAGTGGTAATTCCTTAAGAACCCTGCCCAGACAGATTGGATCTCTAATAAACTTAGAAGAACTCCATTTAGCGGATAATCAATTTTGTGATTTCCCAAGAGAAATCATAAATCTTCACTCATTAGAGGTTATTACATTAAATAGAGGTAATGAAAATTTTAAGGATCCAATATTTGAGTTCGCTCAGCTTTCTGATCCTCAAAAAGAATCTGTAATGCAATTGCTCTGTAATTCTTTGGAAGGGTTTGGGCATACTCCCCCTTTCGCACAGGGAATGATTTTCAATAGCTCAGACTATTTTTCAAGGTGCATAGACTCCACAACAACCTCTACTCCAAAGTGCCGTTGTAACATTTCCTAACTCATTAATTATCAACCCACTGTATTTTTACGTTTAATGGGAATGTTGAGAAAGTCGCTTTCTAAGGATTTTTCGAAGATTTTCTATCAAATTTTGTAATTTTGTAAACTAGCATATGTCTGAATATAAGCGGTTTACAAAATTACGAAATTTGATAAAAAGAACGACAAAGCCTTAAGAATGTACTTTTTCACCCCCCCTTAATACAGATTAATTTTATTAAACGTTACATTCATTAACTATTTAATTAAAGTGTAAATAATGTTATAATTAGTTTAATATTAAACAAGAGAACGTATTATTTATGGCTTTTATTACACAAACCGGTAATTTATCTTCTAATCAGGCACATGTGCCTGAAACACAACAGACTACATCTTACCTGCAGAGGATAATACAAATTTTAGAACGGATCTTTCCAGACTTCAAACAAGAAGCCTGTGACTTTTTCCAAAATATCCAAATCCCTACTGAAGTTCAGCCGCCTTCAGCCCCCCAAGAGCTCGCTACTGAATTAGAGCAGCTTGAAATAAATATTAAGATGCATCAAGAGCTAATTCCCTTACTTGAAGAAGACTTAAACGATCAATACTGCAATCTTCTGGCAGAGGCTGCTACGCAACAAATGAAGCCGCGACTTGCTGAAATTTACCCTGGAACCAATGCTGATTTACTAAAGCTCAAAAATAAGTTAAGTGAGATGAAATCTAGAAAAAAAGTCATTGAACCAACGCTTAATCTCATGCAAAAACTCTCCCACATCGAATATAATTGCTTCCAAAATTTAGAATTTAAAGATGAAGTTAAAGAAGAAATAGCTTTTGAGAGGATTACCTTTGCCTTTTCCAAAACAAAAACGCCCTCACATAAGGAGTATATCGATGCACTCCAAAAATCTTTGGAAATAATTGAAAATAAACTAAAAGAACAAAAAGAAGAAAAATCTCAAATTGTAGCTAGGTTAGAGCAATCTTAGGAAGCTCTGATTAACTTCGAAATTTCAACTTTAGATGGATTTTGAAAAAAATTGTAAAGGGTTTGGAAGCATCTAAATCCAGAGCAAACTTTTCATCTACCCTCCATCTCTTTCATAACCCTCTCGAGTCTCGCTTCCGATTCAAACACATGGTTTTCACCGTAGCTAAGAACACACTCCTCTATAGATTCTCCATCTTCTAGCGATAAGGCATAAATGCGCCGATAAACAGCATCTTTTTGCTCGGGCCTAAGCTTTATAAACTGATAGGCCATTTTGGCTTTAATTCGGTGATAAAGAACAGGAGAGATTCCTATTGATATATTGCTATTAGCAAAGGTTTCGGGCAAGCTAGTTAGCCGATTTCTGCTAAGGAATAAGTTCTGTAACTTCCTAAGCTGACCGATTTCTGGAGGCAGATAAGTTAGCTGATTTCTATTGAGATCTAACCTCCATAAATCCCCAAGATGACCTATTTCTACAGGTAGGCTAGATAGCTGATTTTCTGAGGCCATTAAGCTCTGTAAATTCCTAAGCTGACCGATTTCTGAGGGTAAGTATCGAAGGCCTAAACCAGTTAACTTTAGATGGGTCATGTTTTTTGCATCTGGATTTGCATCAAGCCAAGTGGTAAGCAGCGCTTTAATGTCGGCAAGTGATAACCCCTGAAAATTCTGCTGAGCTATGTGATCTTCTCCACCTGGAAGATTTTTCCAGAATGTTAAGGTATCTCTAATTTTAATTGCAGCTTCCAGTTCAAGAAATTTTTCCAATGAGATGAGTGGTAAATAAGGAGTTGTATTTTCCGGAGCTATCCGAAGCATTTGCGAATAAATCTCTTTAATGGATTCTAATTTAATATCTTTCCCATGATCTAAGTGCACCCAAACCCGTAATAATTCCCTATTTACTACAGCATCCGTTTGCTCCTTAAAGAGTTTTGAAACACTTGCTGTGACCGGATTCCCCACATATTCTAAAATACGCTGTTGAACTTCAGAGGGAAAACTTCCTATTGAAATAGTCGGATTGGTCATTACATCATCTCTATTGATTTTATTTATTATGGAATCATCAAATTAATTATATATTACACGCAAAATCAAATCATGAATCGGGCTTAGTACACTTTAAAGCTAAAGTAAAACAGCTCTGAAAACAAGACGATCTACAAGAAGAAAAATAGAATATTCAAGATCAATTACTAGGACATTAATCCAAAGTAGAGTCTGGAATTTTTTTTATTTGTCGAAAGCCTAAAAAAAGCATCGGTGCTGCAATCAACAAGTACCAATACCAAAGATGCGAGCTCCACTGCAAAGTGAGCTTTCCATCACTTGAAAAAAGTGCAAGCAGTAGACCAAGAATAAATAATTGCGCTCCAACTGTCAGCAAAAGAAGAGATAAAAAGCCCCCTTGTTTACTTACTAGTGTTTCCTGTTTTCCAAGCGTCTCCTCATTATATTCCTGAAATAATGCGTCACTTGCTCCTTGCGTCTCAGATTTCGAATAATCTCCTTCATCCCTTTCATCCGGCACCCCAAGCCCAAACCGATTACGAGAAGAATAGGGTGGCTTATAGAGTGATGCTAAACTTTCCTGAACCGAATGATCCGAAAAAATTGAATCACCCTCACTCTTTGCTTTTTTAGCGGGCCCAAGGACATCAGATCCACAAAACGGACAATATGTTGCTGCAATACTAAGCTCGGCATCGCAGGAAGAACATGTTTTATTTTTTGTTGTTGTATTCATCTTAACCTTCTCAAACAAATAATGGCTTTTTTTAGAGTTTACACAATTAATTTTTGAAGAGAAAGTATTTTCTACTAATTAAAAATTGTGTATAACGTTTTTCAAGCATCTTTCCTTGCATCAATCCCTAGGTTTTATGTTAATATCGGGAAAAACATCAATTTTATAGGTATTTCATGACAGACATACAGCGATTTGACCTGGCTGTAATTGGGGCCGGTCCTGGTGGTTATGTAGCTGCTATCAAAGCAGCTCAAATGGGCAAAAGTGTAGCACTCATTGAAAAAGAGTATTTAGGGGGAACATGTCTAAATGTTGGCTGCATTCCTACAAAAACTCTCCTTGCGGGAAGTCAGGTCCTTCACACTATAAAACAGGCTGAGAAGTATGGGATAGAAACGGGCCCTGTTAAATTTCATTATCGCAAAATGAAAGAGCGAAAAGATAATGTTGTATCAGGCATTCGCAAAAGCTTAGAAGGTTTAATAAAATCGAATGGAATTACCATTTTCCATGGTCTTGCAGAGTTTGTCACGCCGCAGGAAATTAAAATTTCAGGCGATACAAAGCAGTTGATTTTCGCTGAAAAAACAATCATTGCAACAGGCTCTGATACGTTAGATATTCCCGCATTTCCGTGTGACCACAAAAAAATTGTCAACTCAAGCTCAATTTTAGAATTAGAAGAGCTACCAAAATCGCTTGTGATTATTGGCGGTGGCTATATTGGATGTGAGTTTGCTTCGCTCTTTGTTGAGCTTGGGGTAAAAGTGACAATTGTAGAAGCACTTCCTTCCATTATTGCCATGCAAGGAAAAAAACTCTCCGACTTTTTAAGCCGCGCTTTTAAGAAAAAAGGAATGGAAATTCTCACAGAGACAATGGTGGAAAATATTGAGCAAACAGGATCTGGACTAAAAATACATTTTAAAGGTGGCGGCAGCATCGAATCAGAAATGGCCCTTGTTGCAATTGGGCGCCAGCTAAATACAAAAGGTCTTGCGATTGAAAAAGCAGGTCTTAGTCTCACCGACCGGGGCGCAATTGACGTGAATGAAAAAATGGAAACAAACGTACCTGGAATTTATGCAATTGGAGATGTTACTGGAAAAGCAATGCTTGCACATGTCGCCTCCCATCAAGGTCTCATTGCTGCTGCAAATGCTTTTGGGGGATCTCTTAAGATGCATTATAATGCAGTGCCAGCTGTTATTTTTACCCTTCCTGAAATTGCAATGGTTGGGATGAATTTAGAAGAAGCTCTGAAACAAGGCTATGAAGCAATCTCAGGGCAGTTTCCATTTCAAGCTCTTGGAAAATCTATTGCAACGATGCAAACAGATGGGTTTGCTGAAATTATTTGTGATAAAAAAACCAAACAAATTCTAGGAGCTGCGGTCGTTGGTCATGATGCTGCGACGCTCATTGCAGAAATCGCCCTTGCAATCACAAATGAGTTAACGCTCGATAGTTTAACAGAGACAATTCACGCCCACCCAACGGTTGCTGAAGGCTGGCTAGAGGCGGCGCTCATTGCAAACGAGACCCCTATTCATTTTCCTCCGAAAATAAGGAAATCATGACAAATAGCCTTTTTAATCATAAACCCAAGTTCAATAAACTGCCAAAAAATCCTGACACGGGATCTAAGGGCCACTTTCCCAAGTGGCTCCACCGAAAACTCCCCAAAGGCGGCACCCTTTTTGACACAGGAAATATCGTTAATAAGTATAAACTTAACACTGTCTGCGAAGAAGCAAAATGCCCAAATAGACTCGAATGTTATTCAAAAAAGACTGCGACCTTTTTAGCACTTGGAAGTGCCTGCACAAGAAGCTGTGGCTTTTGCGAAATTGACTTTAGTAAAACCCCAAAACCTCTTGAAGTGGATGAGCCCGAGCGAATTGCAGCATCTGTAAAAGAGCTTGGATTAAAACATGCTGTCATCACAATGGTCGCACGCGATGATTTAGAAGATCAAGGAGCCTCTCAAATTGCAAGAATCATTCGTGAAATTCGAAAAAAAAATAGCGGAGTGACAATTGAGCTTCTTACCTCTGATTTTAAGGGCCATTTTGCATCAGCTGATCTAGTCTTAGACGAGATGCCTGAAATTTTTAATCACAATATTGAAACTGTGCGTGCCTTATCTCCTCGCGTAAGACATAAAGCAACCTATGAAAGAACTTTAGAACTTTTATCTTATGTAAAAAAACAAAACAAAGTGAAGTATGTAAAGTCTGGAATCATGGTCGGTCTTGGAGAAACACAGAATGAAGTTGAAGAGACGATTCAAGATCTGAAAAATGCTGGCTGCGATATCATCACGATTGGACAATATCTACAACCTAGCAAGAATAAGCTCCTTGTAAAATCCTTTGTCACACCTGAAAAATTTAAAGAGTATGAGATGTTTGGAAAAAAAATAGGAGTGCATCACATGTACTCAGGCCCCTTTGTCAGATCAAGCTATAATGCGGGAGATGTACTTCATGGATGAGATAGAAAAAAAAATCACAGCTCCTCTTCTTGACACAATTGGGCTTGAAATTCTTATGCATCGCAATGCTCATTTTGGAAGCAATTTTACTGTCATGCTCGAGTACTACGAAAAGGAAGGCGTTGGAATCATGCCCGACTTTTCTATCACGCGGATAAAAAATCTTCAAAATTTAGAAAAGCAAGAAGGAAAAGATCTCTTTGAAATCTACATGCCAGCTGCTGCAAAAGATCAGGTTCAAAAAGCAAAAGAGCTCTATTTAGAGCTGCAAAATTCCTATGAAGCCAAGAAAAAGGAGGATCCCCTCCTCTTAATTAGTGATTTGCTACTTACGGAAGAAGAAAATCCCAAAAAAGAGATTGCAAAGGTCGTAAAACATCCAAAAGAAACTTTTGAGGCACTCATTAATCTGATTGCATCCCCCTCTTTTTACGATCCTCTCTATCCAGGCTACGGAAGAGGCCCTATTTTTGCAGCAAAGTGCCTTGAGAAAATCCAGGATAAAAAAGCAATTAGCCCTCTTTTTGAAGCTTTGGGACAAGAAAACTTTTTTACTGATGAGGCCCTGATCCACGCGATTTGCTCTTTTGGTGAGATTGCAAAAGAATTTCTCTTTAAAGTGTTAAAATCCAAGCCTTATTCTAAAGACAATGAAC
>DAOWHK010000084.1 GCA_030641465.1 Parachlamydiales bacterium
GAATACGTCTCCCTTTCTGGAAATATTGGATGCATGGTGAATGGGGCAGGGCTTGCAATGGCTACAATGGATATTATCAATCATTATGGTGGCAAGCCTGCAAATTTTCTCGATGTTGGAGGATCTGCCGATAAAGAAAAAGTGGCAGCTGGCTTCAAAATTATTTTGAGCGATCCTGAGGTTAAAGCGATCCTTGTGAATATTTTTGGGGGAATCATGAACTGCGCAACGATTGCAGAAGGAATTATTGCTGCTGCAAATGAGCTTAGCTTAAAAGTTCCACTAATTGTGAGGCTTGAGGGCACAAATGTCGATGAAGGAAAGAAAAGCATAAAAGAATGTGGTATTGAAATCATTTCAGCTGAAGGAATGGCTGATGCTGCAAAAAAAGCAGTAGATGCATTAAAGGGATAATATTATGGGAATACTGATTAATAAAGGAACGCGGATTATCACGCAGGGAATTACTGGAAAAGCTGGGAATTTTCATACAGAGCAAGGGATAAAATATGGTTCAAACTATGTTGGAGGGGTGACTCCTGGAAAAGGAGGGATGACATCACTTGGGCTCCCTGTTTTTGATACGGTTTATGCTGCAAAAGAAAAGGTCAAGCCTGATGCAACACTTATTTTTGTTCCTCCGCCGTTTGCTGCAAATTCCATCCTTGAAGCAGAAGATGCCGGGATTCCTCTTATTGTATGTATTACAGAAGGGATTCCTATTCGGGATATGGTAGAAGTCTCTCAGGTTATGCAGCGATCGAAAACAAGCAGATTAATTGGCCCAAACTGCCCAGGAGTTTTGACTGCAGATGAGTGTAAAATTGGCATTATGCCAGGCTATATTCATAAGAAAGGGAAAATTGGCATTGTTTCAAGATCGGGGACGCTGACTTATGAAGCTGTTTGGCAAACTACGCAAAATGGACTTGGTCAAACGACGTGTGTTGGGATCGGGGGCGATCCTCTAAATGGAACGAACTTTATCGACATGTTGGAACTTTTTGAAAAAGATCCCGAGACTAAAGGGATATTAATGATCGGAGAGATCGGCGGCTCTGCTGAAGAAGATGCAGCAAAGTGGATAAAAAGTAGATGCTCAAAACCTGTTGCAGCATTTATTGCAGGAATGACAGCGCCTCCTGGAAGACGGATGGGTCACGCTGGAGCCATCGTATCAGGCGGAAAAGGCACTGCCAAAGATAAAATTATTGCCCTAGAAAAGGCCGGAGCTGTGATTGCAAAGACGCCAGCTGATATGGGCCTTGCGATGCAAGCTGCAATGGATGCGCCCCGTGATTAAATTTCAGGGGAAAATCCCTATCTCTATTTCCAACTTTTTTTGGCTAACAGCGGCCTTTATTGGATGGATGTACAGCAGGAGTCTTGTTGGAACCTTGATCTGGGTTGGAATCATTTTTGTATCGATCTTGATTCATGAACTTGGCCATGCGCTCACAGCAAAATTTTTTGGGCAAAAGCCGCGCATAGAACTCATCGCATTTGGTGGACTTACCTATCCATCTGGCCCCAAACTTCCCCTTTGGAAAGAATTTATTGTCGTCTTTAACGGCCCTCTTTTTGGTTTTTCCCTTTTTATTCTTGGTACTTTGCTTTTACAAGTACCCGCTTTAGCGACGCCTGGCATCGGAAATTTTTTACAGACCTTTCGGCTGGTGAATCTTTTCTGGACAGTTGTCAACCTACTTCCTGTTCTGCCACTTGATGGAGGGCAACTCGTACGCATTATTTGTGAATCTATTTTTCATTCCAAAGGTTTTCGATATGCGCTCATGATTAGCATGATTGTGGCAATCGTTATCTCACTTACTTTTTTCTTCATGCGGGGCTTTTTGATCGGAGCATTCTTTTTTCTCTTTGCTTTTCAAAACTTTGAAGCCTGGCGCAAGACCAAGGGGATGTCGGATTCTGATAAAAGTGACTCCTTAAAAGGGGAACTTGCAAAGGTAGAAGCGCAGCTTAGATCTGGTAACAGGCATGGTGCCCTCGAAAAACTTGTAGAAATTAGAAGCGCTGCAAAGTCGGGCATGATTTTTGCAAGAGCTACAGAATATCTTGCAGGGTTAAAATACTCTGATGGGGAAACTCAGGAGGCCTATGATCTACTTATTAGCGTAAAAAAACATCTTCTGCCCGAGTCTACTTTGCTACTTCAAAAAGTAGCCTTTGATGCGAAAGATTATAAACTTGCCGCGGAGCTTTCTGGGAAATGCTTTCAACTAGCGCCAACGGCTGACGTAGCGATTCGATCTGCTATGGCATCCGCCGAAATGCAGCACGTAAAATCCACAATTGGTTGGCTGCAAGCAGCGTTAAAAGAGGGGCTTGTTAATGTCGATGCAGTAATTTCCAAACCCCATTTTGAAAAAGTAAAAACGGACCCCGTCTTTCAGAAATTTATCCATAAAGGACTAAATAATTAAGGTCGTAATTGCTCTGGTAGAGGGATGTGTGGCATAAAAGCATATGAGTTTCCCCCTAGGTATTGTTTATTGCAGGGTACACAGCGCTTTATATTTAATGCGTGATAGCACTTATTACAATAAAGGATTTGTTGATGGAATGGTCGTGAATCAGCACTCATTGGTAATTTCATAATCTCAGGCGTCCATTCAGTTGCCTTTATTACAGTGATGATTCTACTGCCCCAATCATCAGATGTCTTTTGATCATTATTAGGGTAGTCTATAGGAATAGATCCTCGCATTTTAAAACCAACTACTGCTGCAGTTTTAGCAAAACCAGTAGTAGTACAATCATCAAGGTTTAAAAATACTAGATGTCCATATGTTATAATTTCTGTTGTAGCTGCTGCCATGATTAAGTCCTTTAGTTTTTAGGTTATTTACATGTTTAATGAAAGATGAAATAAATTAATTATAAAATTATTTATTAATAATCATGTATTAAGAGAAATATTAAAGCAACAAAATTGGCCTTAAGACTATCCAACGTCTTAAGGAAGCTCTGATTAACTCCGAAATTTCAATTTTAGATGGATTTTTGAAAAAAAATTATTTTTGGAGAAACAAACTAACTAATTATAGTTAGTGATTTGCGAAAAAAGAATTTTTTACAAAAAGGCGCTGAAGTTGAAACAACGGAGTTTATCAGAGTTTCCTTAAGGCCAAGAGGTATGTTTAGTCTAAACGAATCGAGTGGAAACGCATAATGTTTTCATGCCTCACAAGAAGAAGTGTTCTTTTTGATTCTTCGATATTTTTTAGGGCGTCGTTAATTTCTGCCTACAATTGGCTGGCTTCAAGCAGCGTTAAAAGAGGGGCTTGTTAATATCGATGCTGTAATCTCCAAGCCCCACTTTGAAAAAGTAAAAAACGATCAAGCCTTTATGCATTTTCTTCCTAGAAAAAATAGCTAACAGGCTTTTCTGTTATTTTTTCTCGTTTATCAGTGCCTGAATGCTGACTAGTGGTAGATCTTCTTGAACGCCTACTTGAATCGATAAATTTCCTTGGATAAACTCTAGAAGAGGCTTCCATTCTACAAAATCTGAGCTAAGAAGAATTTCGCTCTTTGAAACTCTTGCATAGAGTGTTTTTTGAATATTGATCATGAGATCGCTCTCCTTTGGTTCAAAACTTATCAGATTTCCTTGCAAAAGCACCTGCACTGGAATGGACGCCCCTTCGGGAAATTCAATGGCGAGATCTGGGCACATGCCCTGCATCGCTTCATTTAGATGCTGCTCGTTCAGATCAAAAAAATTTATGGTGCTTATTTCTCGTGCATTTAGCGAGAATATGCAAAAGGTAAATAGGGTGATAAATAGTGTTTTCATAGTGTTCTCCTTACTACAGTCGTAGTATTTGTGTGTAAAAAAAGTTAAAAAATCCAAAATTTCCCAATAAAAAGACTAAAGCTGCAAATAGCTATGACTAAATAACAGAAAAGGTTCCTCCGTTTAAAGGGAGTGTTTTTGAGGAGCTTTTGTACTCGATATTCAAGAATATTTTCTGCAAAATGATCGGCAAATTTTACCTTATTATTTAGGTGGAGTTTTGCTGCTTTGCAAAGGGCTGATGCTAAATCAAGCGGATTAATTCCTTGTTTGATGCACCTTGAATCACACCCAATTTCGAGACATTTTTCTATCCGTTTTTTGAGCCAGTTAATTGGAATCCACCAAAAAACGGCCTGAATAGATAAGCCTAATAGTTTTAAGAGTGGATCTCTAAAGAGTTGATGCGCTCTTTCATGATGGATTGCTGCAGAAAATTCTTTGGGACTTAGATGGGTTGATAAAGTTTTAGGGATATATATCTTTGGACAAAAGAGTTTGGCTACAAAAAGGGATTCGGAGTTTTGAGAAAGCGTTTTTCTAAACAAAAAGTATTCAGTGTATAATCTAAGAAGAAAAAAGCAGGAACAAAGAATGATGACTAAAGCAATGATTGTAAGTGCTAGAGAGGGGAGGTAATTGCTGAAAATATCTGCTAGGGAAAATGAGGTGTTATTTGGCGCTTCAAAATGGAGTGAAGAGTGAAAAAAATCCAATTTTGCACTTAGAACTCTTGTGCCTTTTTCCGCTAGAAGGGGATTGATTTGATGAATGTAGGCCCACTTAGAAAAATCATAGAGAAAAAGATCAAGTGGAAGTTTTAGGATGGGAATCATCCGGATATATGCTGCAAATCTTCCCTTTGGAACTTTTATAACAAATAAAAGTCCCTCTAGAATTAGAGCAAGGGTAAAAAAGGAGAGAAGACTATTTACTAGGATATTAAAAATAAAAAGGATCGCCTTATCCACCGTTTAACCCTCAAGTCTTTTTTTTCGAATGAGCTCTTCTATTGCTTGGAGCTCGTTTTCTGTTAACTTCGAGTCTTCTTCAATAAGATAGCAAATCATCGCACTTTTTTTTCCTCCAAAAATTTTTTCCTGGATCCGTTTTAGAAGATTTTTAGAAGGAATTTTTGAGAGGGAGTAATAATATTTATTCCCTTGTTTTTCTCGGGTAAGCTCGTTTTTTGCAGCAAGCCGTGTCATGACAGTTAGGATTGTCGTATAGCTTCCATGACTTCCAAGCTTTGAGTAGACATCTTTGACAGAGGCGCTATTCCCGAGTTCTTTTAGGGTTTTTATGATGAGCATTTCGAGCTCACCAAATTGACGTTTTGTCATAGGAATCCATTGTTGTAGAACAAAATACTACAAACGTAGTATTTGTGGCAATAAAAAAGGCCTTAAGAGTTTGTAGGATCTTAAGGCCAGATCGGTCGTTTAGTCTAAACGGATTGAGTGGAAACGCATAATGTCTCCATGACGCACAAGAAGAAGAGCTCTTTTCGATTCTTCTATGTTTTTGAGCGCATCGTTGAATTCTGCGACGTTATGAATTTTCTTGTGGTTGATTGCCATGATTAAAAAACCAGGTCTTAGGCTATTTTTTGATCCAAGACTTCCAGGTTTCACTCCTGTGATCACAACGCCTGTGTCTTCTGGTGAGAGGTGATAGGTTCTGATTATTTCTGGTGAGAGATTTTCTACAGAAATTCCGAGATGATTAGAAACGGCCGCCGTTGATCCATTTTCTTTATCATAGGACCCTAAAGTGATTGGAACTTTTACTTTTTTTCCGCTGCGAATTACAGTGAGAACAATTTCTGTATTGGGTTTTAAGAGGAGAATTTCATTGCGAAGTTTTGCAGGAGTTTTTACAGATGTGTTATTGAGTTTTACGACGATATCTCCTTGAACAAGACCTGCTTTTTCTGCAGGGGATCCTTTAACAACATCTGCAACGAGCGCTCCATCTGTATTTGTAAGATTAAAGGCATCTGCGAGATCCTTATCAATTGGTTGAAGAGATACGCCTAAAAATCCGCGAGTGACTTCGCCACTTTCTATGATTTGTTTTGTAATCGTTTGCGCAATTGCACTAGGAATTGCAAAGCCAATTCCCATGTAGCCGCCAGATCTTGAAACAATGGCGGTATTGATTCCAATAACTTCTCCATCGAGATTTAGAAGAGGTCCTCCGGAATTTCCAGGATTGATTGCAGCATCTGTTTGAATAAAATCTTCTAGATCTGTGATTTGAAGATTTTGACGTCCTTTTGCACTGATGACTCCGACTGTCACGGAAGCTTCTAATTGAAAAGGATTTCCTATGGCAATAGCCCACTCACCAACTTTTACACGATCAGAGTTTCCAAAATTGAGGTAAGGGAAGTCTTTTCCTTCTACATCATCAATTTTGATGATAGCAACGTCTGTATGGGGATCGCCACCGACAAGTGTTGCTTTTAGCTCCCGCTCCATTCCGTTTTGAAGAGATACTGTGATATGTTTGGCATCTCTAACGACATGGTAATTTGTCATAACATATCCATCACCACTAATGATAAATCCAGAACCTTGACTGAGTTGGGCTGGAGCTGGAGCTCTTTTTTTTCCGTAGGGACTTCCGAAAAAGCGATTAAAAAATTCTTCGCTAAATAGATCATAGGGATCTCTCGAATTATCTGGGTTATGACCATAGCCATTAAATTCTGCAGGTGCATTTTCCACTTTAATAAACACAACTCCTGGGGTTGCATTTTCTGCAACATCCGTAAATGCTTTGGAAAGCTCCCTCGCAAGAGATCTACTAGAATTTTTTTCTGAGTAGGCAAGATCCGTGTTAGCAGAAAGTTGTTGAGTTGATAGATTAAATATTAGGGGAATCAGTAAACAATATTTCTTCATGAGCCATACTCCATATTAAGTTATTTAATTTTTAGGAAGCACTGATTAACTCCGAAATTTCAACTTTAGATGGATTTTTGAAAAAAAAATCTTTTTGGAGCAACAAGCTAACTACTTATAGTTAGTGGCTTGCGAAAA
>DAOWHK010000142.1 GCA_030641465.1 Parachlamydiales bacterium
AGCTTGGAAGAGAGGAAAACGCATTAATAAACTCCATCATTTTCGCAATCGCAGTATTAAACTGCATAGCTTCAATATCTTTTTCCACACCTGCTACGAGCTTAGCCCCAAGTTTTAACGCGTGGTTTGATGAGTCCTCTGAAACTTTTTCAGAAGTGACAAGATCATAAAATCTACATAAAAATCGATAACATCCCGCTGCAGCATCTGTATTCCAAAGTTTTTCTTTATCAAACGGGGCCATAAACATCTCATAGAGTCTAAGGCTGTCAGATCCATATTCTTCAACCATCTCATCTGGAGAGACTCCATTTAGCTTAGATTTCGACATTTTTTCGACTAACACCTCAAGTTCCTTTTTTCCTTTAGGATCATAAAGTTTATCTCCATCCCGTTTTACCTCATCAGGAAGGACGTATCCACCATTTGGAATCTTGTAGGATTTTGCTGTAACCAAACCTTGATTTCGCAAAGTTTTAAAAGGCTCCTCAGTAGAGACTAAGCCAAGATCATATAAAACCTTATGCCAAAACCTAGCGTACAGAAGATGGAGCGTTGCGTGCTCAACACCCCCCACATACATATCTACTGGCATCCAGTATTTTTCCGCCTCAGCGCTCCAAGCCTCTAAGGCGTTATGTGGATCACAAAAACGAAGATAATACCAGCACGATCCTGCCCATTGGGGCATAGTATTTGTTTCCCGAAGAGCCTTTTTCCCCGTCTTGGGATCTTCAATTTCTACCCACTCTTTCACTTTAGAAAGAGGGCTTTTCCCATCGCCTGTCGGGTGAAAGTCGGAAATTTGCGGAGGAATTAATGGAAGCTCATCAAGCTCTAAAACTCTTTTTGATCCATCTTCAAAGTGCAAAATAGGAAATGGCTCACCCCAATAACGTTGACGAGAAAAAAGCCAATCACGCAGCTTATAAGTAATGTATTTTTCCCCATTTCCCGTCTGCAAAAGCCACTCAATTACAGCCTTTTTTGCATCCTGTGTTTCTAAATCATTGATGTTAAGTAAAGGAGATTCAGAGTTGATACACTTCCCGCCTTTTGTCCAACATCTTTTTCCATCAACGATTTCTAAACGAAACTCTCCTCTTGAAATGCCTTCAGGGATACTGTCTCCATGCTTATCTAAATCGGGATTATATGTAGGATTAATTGGTAAATTAAATTCTTTTGCAAAAGCAAAGTCTCTTTCATCTCCGCCTGGGACTGCCATAATTGCACCCGTGCCATAGCTCATGAGTACATAATCTGAAATCCAAATAGGAAGAAGTTTTTGATTCACAGGATTGATTGCATAGGCCCCAGTAAATGCGCCTGTTTTTTCTTTATTAAGATCTGTACGCTCTAAATCACTTTTTGCTGCTGCAAATTTTTGATAGGCAATAACTTCTTGCTTTTGCTGCTCTGTTGTAATTTTAGATATTAAAGAATGCTCAGGAGATAATACAAGATAAGTTGCGCCAAAAAGGGTGTCCGGCCTTGTCGTAAATATGACAATTGGACGACTACCTTCTTTTTCCATAAACGTTATTTTCGCACCCTCGCTGCGGCCAATCCAATTTCTTTGCAAACGTTTTAGGTAATCAGGCCAGTCAAGAGCTTCGAGGCCATCTAACAGACTCTCAGCATAGCTCGTAATTTTTAACACCCATTGACGAAGAGGTCGCTTTTCAACCGGAAAACCACCCTCTTTAGAGCGCCCAGCTTCTACCTCTTCATTAGCAAGAACAGTACCAAGTTCTTTGCAGTAATTAACATTAATCTCAGCCTCATAAGCGAGTCCCTTTTCATACAGCTTTGTAAAAAGCCACTGCGTCCACTTGTAATATTTTGGATCGCTCGTCATAATCTCGCGAGTCCAATCATAACTAAAACCAATCGATTCAAGCTGTTTTCTATAAGTGTTTACATTTTTTTCAGTCGTAATGCGAGGATGAGTGCCCGTGCGCACGGCATACTGCTCTGCAGGAAGCCCAAAACTATCCCAACCCATAGGATGAAGTACATTAAACCCCTTTTGCCGCTTATAACGAGCGAGAATATCTGTCGCAGTATATCCAGTAACATGACCAACATGCAGCCCAGCACCTGAAGGATATGGAAACATATCAAGGATGTAATATTTCGGTTTTGAAGTGTCAATATCCGCCTTAAAAAGCCCCCTCTCCTTCCAAATTTTTTGCCATTTTTTCTCTATCACTTTGTGGTCGTAATTATGCATATATCCTACCCATTTATCTTTTGAATCATGATTTTATCAAATCTTTTAATTTTTTTAAATGTCTTTCCTCATAACAGTAATTAACGCATTTAAAAACCAGTACTCCTTGCAATATATTAAAGAGAAACTTATGATTACTATGCAGAAAGGAGTTGTTCTTCTTGCTTTTCAAAGAAGCCTCTGCTTTTTAAATTAATACTTGGTAGGTTTTCTATGTTAGAAGCTCAGTCTTATCGTAAAAATAAAATCAATCTTGCAGATTACGATTATGAAAAAGACATTCGCAACAGACTTCTCATGGCAAATTTCTCTTCAAAGGACATCATCGTTTTAGAGGAAATTCTCTACAGTCCTTTGAAATTCCCTATTTCCCGTATTACAAATAGCTTAGGGTTTGATAAAGAAACCGTCGATCAAGTATTAGAACAACTTTTACAAACAGAGTTATTTTTCATTGATAATGAAGAAATCATTGTCAACAAGGAGATGCGTAAATATTTTGAAGCGCAGCTATTAAAATTCGAAGAGGACTTTAAACCTGGGATGGACTTTTTACAATCCTTGCTTAAAAAAGTGCCTATTCACGTTCTTCCAAGTTGGTACCCTATACCACGCACATCTAACAATATTTTTGAATCTCTCATAGAAAAATACCTACAAACACCTCAAGTATTTCAAAGATATTTAAGTGAACTTAATTTTACAGATCCCGCATTCGACGGTATCATCAATGATGTTTTAAAGGACCCTAACTATCAGGTGTCTTCAAAAACAATTATGGAGAAATATTCTCTCGATCAAACGAAGTTTGAGGAGTACATGCTCTATTTAGAATTTAATTTTGTCTGCTGTCTTGTCTATAAAAAACAAGGAGATGAGTGGAGTGAAAATGTAACACTTTTCCAAGAGTGGCGCGATTATTTAAGCTTTCTAAATGATACCGAACCAAAAGAAATCGAAACTCATTCAAAAATCAAACGAAAACGCCCCCATGACTTCTCTTTCATTCAGGATATGACAGCCCTCATAAACCTAACTAAGGAAAATTGCATTTACCTTATTATCAATGATGAAGAGCAGTGGATTCCTGAAAAAGAAACAACACCCCTCATCGCAAAAGCCTGCGGCGAGTTTGATCTTGAATCAGAAGAAGGCTTGGCTCATTTTAACCAGTACATCTCCTCTATTATCAAAAAACTTCTCTTTTTAAATTTAGCAGAAATTTCAAAGAGACAGATAAAGGCTCTAAAAGGCGCGAAAGAGTGGCTCTCCTTACCCCTGCAAGAACGCTCTATCACAACTTATAGAAGCACCCTTTCTCTTAACTCCTTTTCTGAATTTCCTCCCGAAATTTGTACTGAGCGCAATATTCATGAAATTGAAAACAGCATTAAACGAATCATCGGCTCTGGATGGGTCTATTTTGATAATTTTATGGAAGGCATTGTCGCTCCGATCAGCGAAAAAACAAAAATGATGTTAACCAAAACAGGAAAATACTGGAAATATTCGATTCCCGATTATTCAAAGGAAGAAAAAATGCTAATAAAACGCATTATCTTCGACTTTCTATTTGAAGGCGGAATCATCGCAACAGGCACCCATCAAGGACGGGAATGTTTTTCTGTCACACCACTTGGCGAGTCCATGTTTGGCTAATCTATAAAAAAAAATCTTTACATTTTCTTCATTTTATTCAAAACTTTTCTTTAATAATGGAAAAGGAGCCATAAAATGAGTTCTCTTGAAACAGTTACAAATACAATCTCAGGCGCTTACAATAATGTAGTAGAGGGATATCTGACCCTTGAGTCTGAATATGCAACTTATACCTATGAAGTATGTTCAAATTGGGCAGATTCCTATCTTCCTGAAGTTACATTAAGAAATTCCATGCAAGGAATTGGCACAACCTGTAGAGATTTAGCCGAGCGTTTTTTAGAGTGCGAGACTGAATTTACAAATCGCTTCTATGCAATATGTAGCGACATCTTTAGCCAAGTCACAAATTCCTCAATCCCTGGAGACATTTACACCTATTGCTCTAATGGAGCAGCAACGATCGCAACCTTTGCAAACAACATTTTTGCAATATTCCTGGGTATTCCTCAGCAAACTTTAGAAGCTCTAATCGCTACTGTAAATTGGACGCGAGCTGGAATTTCAATTTTAAGCGAAACAGCAACTAGTGGATATCTCAGCTGCAAGGAACTAGCACTCGAATTCTTTGCTATTGCATCCGATGCTTTTGAAGTTTACCGCCTGTTGCTTCCAACAGATACATTCAAAGCTGCTGTAAAAAGCTTTATAGGTTCCTATGCCATCTCAGTTATCCTCTCTTCTAATACAACTGTTGGACTCATTGAAGGGACATTTGGAGCAATTGCCTCTATAATTGATGCTGCAATTACTCCTTGTTTTAAATACATTTTTAACGATAGAGAGAATCTAAACAATCAACTTACATGGTATGAGAATATTGGAAAAAATGTTGCAGTGATCTCTCTAACATCACTCACAACCTCTCTTGCTTTTGGTATCCAACTTAATATTGAAGTTGCCATTTTAATTTCCATGTTTGCAACGGTGTTTTTTGATATCGAAACCGTCAATCTTGATCGAACAAACCCCTATATCATGGCAGGCTTATAAAAATAAGAAGGTACCAATGTCAACTCCCCCCCTACCTAATGAGCTTTGCTTGCAAATATTTAGCCATGGAATAGATCCAATGACGCTTGCGCCCACATGTAGGGCGCTTTATCATCTCATCCCAGAAGTCTACAAGTCCATTCTATCTAAAATCCAAGAAAACCCAAAAGACTCCCATCGTTTTTTTGAAATACTTGCAGGTGATGCTCCAGATCAAATAAAAATTAGGGAGATTTTTCTTAAAATTGCCAGCAAGCATCGAATCTACTTTCAAAAAGAATTCATCCATCCTGAGCTTCCACTCATATCCCATAAAAGATTCGAAAGAATGATCCATGAAATTCGTTCCTACGAAAAACTACAAACTCTTTCACTCTTAAATGGCACCCCTTTTCACTATAAACATTTGGATACTCTAGAAATTTACGAAATGCCAGAAGAAATAAACGCACTTTCAAAGCTGCAAGATCTTAACCTGTCCTATAATTATCTAAGCACGCTTCCTATAGAATTATTCTCATTAACTACCCTAAAAAAGCTCAACCTAACCCACAATCAACTCGCAATTCTTCCAGAGGAAATCAGTCAATTAAAAAAACTAAATGTTCTAAACATCTCCCACAACCACCTCCAAACCCTTCCAAAAGGACTTTCTCTCTTCACGGAAGAAAATAGAGTCTTTATCCATGATAATCCTATCACTAGTTTACCTCGCTGCTTTTTAGACAGGGTCTTTCCCCACGTACTAGATCAATTAAGCTGTAGTCAGTCCATCTTTACATACCGCGTGCTCTCAAAGTCGAATAAACTTGCACTACATCTGGAGATCTGGCGCTTAGCAAAAGAGCCTTTATGTTACTCTCCATCCGATTGGGGAAACATCCACCTCCTTTCTGACTTACCTCGATTTGAAAGAGCAGTAGATAGTGTTTTGCATACCAAATGGAATGCTTTGACAGGATTTCAAAAAAATCAGGTATTTCAAAAAGTCCATCCTTACTGTTCCAATATCACCTCTATGGATCAAGTATTCGATCATCCAAAATGGCTCGCAGTTTCCATGCAAGAAATTTTTACTATATGAATAAAAGCTGATCCTTAGTTAAACTATTCGCACTTTAACAACACAAATTATTACAATGACAATTTTAAATTTTCCAGATGAAGTTTTTTGGCAAATATTTAGCCATGGTTTTAACCCCAAAAACCTCGCACCTGTCTGCAAGCAATTTAATTCCGTAATCAATGATCTTGCTTATCCCTATTTTCTACGTGAAATCAAAAAAAAATCAATTGATGCTCATCGCTTTTCTGCTATTTTACAAAAAGAAAATCCAAATAGTGAGAAAATCAAACAAATATTCAAACAAATAACAACGCTCCATAGTCGCTTTTTTCAAGGACCTATGGCAAAAGATCTTCTATTACCTATTCACCCTGAACTTGAACTCTTATCCTTTCAAAGATTCAACGCAATCTTGAAAGACATTCGTTATATGGAAGAGCATAATTCCCTCGTTCAATTAGCCGGAGCATGCCACATGAAACACCAGCTAAATTATGAAGTTGAAATATTTCGAATCTTAACTCTTGAAGAAAAAAAGATATGGTTTCAAAACCCTCCTCCTGAAATCCATAGATTTTTTAAATTTGAGCTCAATAGTAAAGGTCTCTATCACCTTCCTAGGGAAATCGGAACATTTCATGCTCTTAAAACACTTGATTTAAGTAGAAATTTCCTAAGAGAATTGCCAGAGGAAATCTGCAAGCTAAATGCTCTTACAGAACTTGACTTAACCGGAAATCGCCTTACGGATTTGCCTCAAGGAATCAATGAGCTCATAAACCTAACATCTCTTCATTTAGGAGGAAATCAACTCGCCGTTTTACCGAGTGGAATAAGTAGACTTGCAGCGCTTCAAAAGCTTTCGCTTTCAGGAAATCCTCTGCAAAGTTTTCCTGAGGAAGTTCTTACTTTGACAAACCTAAAATCACTCAATTTATCACATTCTCACTTTCCTGAATTACCATCCAATATCGGCAATTTATCTCTTTTAGAATATTTATCCCTTCAATTCTGCCATCTTTCAAGCTTACCTAAGAGTATCTTATCCTTAAGACCTAGATCTATTAATCTTACGGGTACCAATATAAAAAGTTTGCCAAGAGAGTTTATTACTTCAAGGGGATTGATCAGAGCACTCGAAGGACTAAGTTGTAAAGAGTATCTAAGCGCATATCAACCCCTTCAAGAAACAAATAAAATTGCTGTGCAGGATAAAACTCTGGGAATTGGCAGGTAAGCCTGCTTGCAGCTCTCCAAGTGAATGGGGAGACACTCACCTACTAACAGATCTTTCTCAATTTGAACTAGCCATGCGCGCATTTATTGAAGATAAATTTTCTTCCGTACCAGATCCTGCAAAAGAAGTAATTTTTCAGAAAATCGATGCCGATTGGGGAAGAGAGCGAGCTCTTGAAAAACCCTATCTTATCCTTGAAGCAATGGAATGGCTTTAAATAATTTGTATTATACAATAATTAATTTAATATAGATATAAATAAGTCCTTTAAATAAACTATGTATCACACATTTAATAATTAAAGGATTTATTATGAAAACAAAACTATTTTTTATTCCAATTGCTCTATTTGCATGCGCCTTCTGTTTTGCAAATGAAGAAGTACAAGAAGAACGTTCTTCTTCTCATGAAAAAACATCTTTTACTTATGTTACGCTTGGAGCTAGTGCTATATCTGCAAATGAATCACTCAATCCTATTCCTGCAATCACAATTGGGCATCGCTTTGAAAGAGAGCGTTCAGCAATTGATATTTCTTATGGGGCAACTTATGGAGAAACAACAAAAGAGCGTCATACTGCTTGGAGCTATACTCTTCCAAGAATTTTGCACATCGGCTACCTTCAACCAAAAAGTGACTCTTCCTTCTATTATGGACTAGGAGCTAGTTTTGGTGGTATTCGCGATACTCTGCAAAAAAAGCATTTTACCGGGATTTTTGGGAATGCAGCACTCGGTCTTGAGATGAGTCGATCAAGCCGCATTCGCACAATGCTACAGCTCGATATGAGCCAACCAGTTCTTGGAATAAAAAAGACAGACATTTCTTTTCTTCCAACAGTTCAGCTAAGCTACGGCATCGGCTTCTAATTAATAAGCCCTGCTTTTAGCAGGGCTTATTTCTTTTCTTGCGATGAATAGTAAGCTCTCCTAATATTCCTAATATGCCAATAAAAAAAGAAAAACTCGATGAGCTAAAACAGCGTTTGCTAAAGCTAAATATTTCCGATGATGATCTC
>DAOWHK010000083.1 GCA_030641465.1 Parachlamydiales bacterium
GCTCTTTTCATCAAACGTCGCACCCCTGTAAGACGCTTATACTCATACATATACTAGTTTGCAAAATTACAAAACTACAAAATTTGATAGAAAATCTTCGAAAAATCCAAAGCATGCGACTTTCTAGAACACCCGCCTAAACGAATCATTGGTTGAATAATAATCTTCGAGTAGAGTACTCTTGCGCTATAAAAATTTATGTCGCATACAATAACTATTAGTGAGGCGAAAATGACAAAAAATGTCATTACATCGAATTTACAAACCATTTTATTGAAATTTTTAACGAAGAACAAGAAAGCGGATCTATTGACCACTTATTTGTTCTACCTTGAAAATAAATTTCAAATGAAACCTGTTCTTTTTATTAGAGAAAAGACCATCTATCAAGGTGAAGAGGAAATCATAAAAAAACTAGAGAGTCAGGGAAAGCTTTGGCGCGAAACCGAAATTAAAATTCAGGTGGGCCAGCCAAGTGTTAACGTAGCGACAAATAAAATTTATATTTGCCCCTTTACTGGCAAAGTGTTTGGCGACAATACACACCCAAACCCTCAAGACGCTATTTATGACTGGGTTTCGAATTGCCCAGAAAACATGGAACGGGTAGACGGTATCAAAGTAAAGAGGTTTTTCATCTCCGAAGATAAAGACATCATCAAAAACTATATTAAAAAACGAAAAGACCCCATTAACAAGATCGTTTTTTCTTCAGCTGTAACAGGCAAATTATTTAATAGCAAAGCTGCAGTAATTTCAGATTTTAAGAAAAACCAATTAAAAGTCCTATCACTTATAGATGTTCCAAGCCAAAACCGATTTCAAATTGAGGAGAATTTTATGCAATTCATCCAAGATCAACTCGAGGAAAGCAAAATCTCTTCTTTTATAGAATCTCTTGGAAGCAATAAAGAATTCACTCCTTACATAGATGAATGGATCGAAGTATAACCTCCTCTTGCTTTCAATGTAACGCCCCTAGTGAAACACAAAGGTTTGGTGGAAATTTTGCTAAGACATTGAGCAAAGGCACGACCGTTGCCTTCTACGGAGACCTTGGAAGCGGCAAAACAACATGCATAAAAAGTATAGTATCCTACTTGACAAACCTACATACAGAGGAAATTCTTAGCCCTACCTTTAATTTTGTGAATGAGTATGACGGGGTATATCATTTCGATCTTTATAGGATGAATAATTATGAGGAATTTTTGCAAAGAGGGTTTGATGAGTATTTGCTAAGCGGCTCTATTTGCTTAATTGAATGGGCAGAGAGGATCGAGGGGTTTTTACCAAAAAACAGGATTAAACTCCGCTTTAAAATGATCGATGAAACAACAAGATTAATTAGCATTGAACCATGAAAAAAATTCTCTTTAAAATCCCAAAATTTATTAAATCCGCACTGAAAGAGGCTGACTTTCCGAAATTAGTAGATCGCTCGGGGAAAACAATGTGCGAAATCGCTCTTATTGGCAGATCGAATGTTGGGAAATCTTCCCTTATTAATCATTTACTCCAGAAAAAACATTTAGCAAAAGTCTCGGCAACTCCAGGAAAAACACAACTCCTTAATTTTTTTTCCATCGACCTAGAACTTGCCTTAGTGGATTTGCCTGGATATGGGTTTGCAAGCGCTTCAAAAACAGCTCAAGAAAAATGGGCAGAAGGCATAGAGACCTATCTTCACAAACGAGACGAGCTTAAACTCCTTCTTATTCTTCTTGACATTCGAAGGCTACCAAGTGATGAAGATCTCGCATTTTTTAAGTGGACTATTTTTTATAAAATTCCTCACCTTGTCGTCTTCACTAAATGTGACAAAGTCTCTCCACGCGAAAGAGACGAGAACATCGAAAAGAATCTAATCCGCTTAAAAACTATTAATGAAAATAAGGATATTCCTGTTCTCCATTTTTCCATTAAAGATAAAAATAGTAGAAAACAACTTATTGAAAAAATTAACACACAGCTTCCAAGGTAAAGATGAAACTAATAAATAAAGAAACTTTCGTTTGCCTTGATTGTGAATCAACTGGCCTCGATGCAGCAAGCGACCAAATCATCGAACTTGCAGCAATAAAATTCACCTTTGAACAGACACTTGACTCTTACGAAACACTTGTTGATCCTTGTTGCCCCATTCCCGAAGCCTCAATCGTTATCCATAATATTACCGAGCAAATGGTTCAAGGAAAACCAAAAATTAAAGAAGCTCTTCCAAAGTTCCTTAATACCATTGGAAATTATCCCATTGTTGGTCACGGGGTAAGTTTTGACATCGACCTAATTCACAACGCAGCAAAAAAATTTCACGTCCCTTGCGAAATCAAAGCAAGCCCTATGATCGATACCCTGCGTCTTGCTCGCCTTTATGGAGAAAGCCCAAAAAATTCGCTGGAAAAATTGAGACAACATTTCAACATTCAAGATGAAGGCGCCCATCGCGCAATGAGTGATGTCATCGTAAATATCGAAGTTTTTAAGCGACTGTCCACAAAATTTAAAACGCTTAACGCTCTATTAGAGCGCTTAAAAAAGCCTATTTTATTAAAATCCATGCCTCTTGGCAAACACAAACTACGCCCCTTTAACGAGATCCCCATAGAATATCTATACTGGGCTGCAAAACAAAACTTTGATGAGGATCTTCTTTACTCTCTCCGTTTAGAAATAAAAAAAAGAAAAAAAGGCAACCTCTACAGCCAAGTTACAAACCCCTTTTCATCGCTTTAAAATTCCCTTTTTGATATACACAAAATGAATCAACCTTTAGGAAACTCTGAATAGCTCCGCTGTTTCAACTTCAGCGCCTTTTTAGATTTTTCCCCAAGTTTCAAGCTGTAATATATTTGGTTTATTAGATGAAAAAACTCTCTCTTCACGATTTAGACCTTAAGGGCAAAAAAGTTCTCATGCGCGTCGACTTTAATGTCCCTCTTAATGAAGCATTACAAATCACAGATGATACACGCATTGTAGCATCCCTTCCTTCCATTGAATATGTCATAAATCAAGGCGGAAGCCTCGTATTAATGAGTCACCTTGGAAGGCCAGGTAGCAGTCGCAACCCTAAATACTCCCTTAATTCCTGCGCAAAACACCTTAGCGAACTTCTCAATAAACAGGTTTATTTTGCACCAGATTGCATAGGATCTAAAACACACGATCAAGTACAAAAACTCCAGTCTGGAGAAATTCTTCTTTTGGAAAATTTACGTTTTCATGAAGCAGAACTTCATCCAGAAAAAGATCCAGACTTTGCAAAAGAGCTCGCAACTTACGGAGACTACTTCGTTAATGATGCTTTTGGAACGGCTCATCGCAAACATTCTTCAAATGTAGAAATTGCAAAGTATTTTGAAGGAAAAGCCTCAACAGGGTTTCTCATAGAAAAAGAAATCTCTTTTCTAGCTCCCTTGTCGATAAATCCTAAACGCCCTTTTTGCGCCTTGATTGGCGGCGCTAAAATTGGATCCAAAATCGGCGTAATCAAAGCGCTCGTAGATAAAGTCGACGCTTTTTTTATTGGAGGAGGAATGGCATTTACCTTTCTAAAAGCGCAAAATATAGAAATTGGCAGCTCAATTTTTGAAGAAGATCAAATAGAAGCCGCAAAAGACCTCATAAAAGAGTGCAGTGAAAAAGCTGTAAAACTCTACCTTCCAAAAGACCTTGTCATTACAAAGGAAATTTCCGAAACTGCTGAATTTCAAACCATTCTCACAAAAGATGGCATTCCAACGGACTCGAAAGGTGTGGACATTGGACCTCAAACAACAGAGGAGTGGTTAGAGCCGATGAGTAGCAGCTCTACTGTTTTCTGGAATGGTCCCATGGGAATTTGTGAAATCTCTCATTTCGCTAAAGGTACTGAAACTCTCGCTAAAAACCTAAGCTCAACTCGTGCCACTACAATTGTTGGCGGAGGGGACTCTGTTGCCGCCATTAATAAGCTTGGTCTTTCTAGTCACTTCACCCACATTTCTACAGGCGGCGGCGCCTCCTTGGAATTCATTGAAAAAGGCCATCTTCCTGCAATAGATGCGCTTTCAGACCATTAAAGAAGCTTTGGTTTATCAAATAAATATTTGAACAATCAAAGGTTGAAACTTAAGTAAATTCCACTATAATTGGAGATATACGAAAAGCATAAATAAACACGGCTTTTTGCAAAGGAAAGACTGAAATGTTTCTCTTATATCTAAGTCAAGGAGCGTTGTGATCCACCATCAACTTCCACGGCATAGTTTAATTTTTATATTAATACATTCCAAGGAACCGGTCGGTCTAAGCAACTTTTTAAACTCTTTACCATCGAGGCTGTCATGTCATCCTCAGTAAAAGAGTTTGGGCGTATGCGGTCGTTTTTATGGCCAATCCACCGATGTGAAATTAAAAAATTTCTTCCTCTACTTATCATTTATGCCCTCATTGTTTTTAACTACTGTATACTCAAAGCTGCAAAAGACAGTTTAGTTATTACAGCTCAAGGCTCTGGCGCTGAAGCAATTCCTTTCATTAAGGTTTGGGCCATTTTACCGATGGCTATTATCGTTACGTACTTCTTTACGCGGCTTTTTAATAGACTAAATCAAGAGCAAGTATTCTATATCATGATAGGCTGCTTTCTGACATTTTTTCTTCTATTTGCACTCGTTCTTTACCCCATGCGCGAGAGCATTCACCCCCACAAATTTGCCAATTTTCTCGAAACCATTCTTCCTAAAGGATTTCAAGGCTTGATTTCCATTATTAGAAATTGGTCTTATACTCTTTTTTATGTCATGTCAGAATTATGGGGCACTACGATTATGACCGTCCTATTTTGGGGATATACAAATGAAGTGACTTCGGTAAAAGATGCTAAACGTTTTTATGCAATTTTAGGGGTCGGTGCAAATATCGCAACGATTGTTTCTGGACAAATTACGGTAATTCTTTCTTGTCAACTTTTTGATTTATCCTGGATCTTTGGTCAAGATGAGTGGGGCCAGAGCTTAGGACTCATCACTACTGCAATTATTATTGCCGGACTCCTTGCGATCGCAATATTTAGATGGTACAATTGTAAAGTCCTTATTTCAAAATCTTCTGCTTCTCTTGAAAAACCAAGAAAAAAGTCGAAGTCCGAAAAAATCAGTTTAAAAAAGAGTTTTTCCTATTTAACAAAATCCAAATACCTCATCTGTATTGCAATCGTGGTTCTTGGATTTAATATTGCAATCAACATGATAGAAATTGTATGGAAGGATCAAATTAAAGAGCTTTACCCAAATCCAAATGAATTTAATGCTTATATGGGGAAGGTCTATACTGCAATAGGAATCCTATCTACCTTTGTAGGTTTATTCATCTGCGGAACTGTCATCCGTAAATTTGGCTGGACTGTGAGCGCCCTTATCACCCCTATTCTCATTCTTATTACAGGCACACTTTTTTTCATATTTATTCTCTTTAAAGATTCAAACCTTGGATCTTTTACACTTCTCATGGGAACCACTCCTCTTGCCCTCGGTGTATTTTTTGGATCTGTTCAAAACGCGCTTTCTAGAGCCTGTAAATTCACTCTCTTTGATGCAACGAAAGAAATCGCATTTATCCCCCTTAGCAGCGAATCAAAAATCAAAGGAAAGGCAGCAATTGACGGCGTCGGATCAAGACTTGGAAAATCAGGTGGCTCGATCGTACATCAAGGATTACTACTTATTTTTGGAAGCGTCTCTCTAAGCGCTCCCTTTGTCGGAGTTATCCTTCTTTTTGTTATTCTAGGTTTATTATTTATTTCATTTACTAATCAGACTTATATTCAGTTCAATCTCCACACCAAGGGAGGTGAGGTCTGGATAATGCGCCATCAATTATCAAATCCAGCAACTGCTCTGAGAGAATTGGTTGGAGCTAGCGAGGACAGCAACCTATTCAGCACCATTTTTGCAAATAGATTAGAA
>DAOWHK010000125.1 GCA_030641465.1 Parachlamydiales bacterium
ATATGTAAGTCCAGATGCTTGCAAGGCTGTAAATGCAGCACCAGGAGATAAAGAGAGAGCTTTTTTAGAAATGCAACAAGCAGGAATACATATGATTCATTCTTCTGAAATTCTTACACAAAGAGAGTGTTTATGACAATTCGCGAGCATTTATTTGCGTTAACAAATACCTATCCTTTAGAACGAACTGATACTCGTTCGCAAGCCCTTTCGCAAAGAGCCGAAGAAAATTTATATTATGGGTATACACTTGCAAAAATTGAAGTGTTAACGCTAAAAATTTTGGGAGGTGGCAGTGGATTTTTTGCAGCTGCATTTTTATCAATGGCTTTTCAAGGGGTGATTGTTTCCTTTGCCATACCTGCAACAATGATTTCGCTTTTCATTGGTGGTTTGTCTTTTATTGTTTGCACTCAAATTTATGATTATGAAGATGCGGAGCAGCTTGAGAAATACAGAAGAGAAGCGCTGCAAATTTTTGAATCCTATGATACGTTAAACTTCACAGATGTTACTCATACTGACTTTGTATCGCGTATGGGTGATCCCGATATGGAAAATCCGGATCTTAAAATCCTTGAGAAAATTGCAAGTACTCATGGGTGGAAGAATATGTTTTACTATGGAATCCCTCTTCCAGCTGATTTTGAGAGAATTTATGTCTATCAAGCAGAGAGACTTAGTGTTAATGAATTTATAAAGTTTTATGAGCTTGTTAGTACAGAACATCAAAAGGTTAAAGATGAGTATGGGGAAGATTTATTTCCCTATGAATTTCCTCTTCCAAGCCAGTGGCCTCAAAAATTTATTGAGGAGATCATAGATCCAGAAGATGCAAACTTTAAAATCGGGTTAGAGGATCTTTTTAGCAACTATGAATTTGAAAAAATTTACGAGCTAGGACTTATTTCCGAGTCAACGCTTGAGTTACTAAATTCAAGCTCTTTGCGATATAGAAGTGCAAAAGAAACATTTGATACAGAAACGCGAGAATTTAGAGAAATCTATGAGGGTCAAACAACTGAGCAACGCACTCAATGCGATAAAGTAATAACTGAGGCAAGAGCAACTTATCAAAATCATTCCGCATTTAAAAGTCTTCTTGGTTTAAGAATGAAAGAAGTGGAAGCGATTAACCTAATGCATAAACGTGTTCTACTTGATGAGCCGGATTTTGGAAATTCTAGACAAAGATTAATTGAAGTGATGCAACATTGCTCTGAACTCGGCTATCAAAATATTGAGGAGTTAAGAGGTTCTGATGCCGAAACCTATGAACGTGCGCGACGTATTTTTGTCTCACTCGAGATAAGTCATCAAGAAGTCTACGTACAGAGTCGTATTGCAATTAGTCAACGTTTTACGAGTGCTAGAAGGCCTCATGTTAACACTCTTCACACTGCGAAATCTATAATGGAGCAGACTATTCAAGGCGCTAATAGACAATTTGAAGCAAGTGTAGGACAAAGGACTGCTGAATTTGAGAACTTAATAAGCCCAAAAAATAGAACGTTTGATTTGGCAAAGCTTGCAATTGAACGAGATATTAGAGCGAACTTATTCCCCCTAGATATTAGTTTTTAATGGATACTCAAAAAGTGAATCTTATGAGAGTTGTCAGCGGAATGCTGCTTATCTCAGGAACAACCATTGGAGCGGGGATGCTTGGAATTCCCCTTGTAACTGGGATTGCAGGTTTTGTGCCTGGAATTTTTATTACAGTTCTTGTTTGGTTTTTTATGCTCTGCACAGGACTACTCTTTTTAGAAGTAACCTTGTGGCTGCCCGACGGGAGTAACATATTATCAATGACCGAGCGATTTTTAGGAAGAAAGGGAAAATATATCTCAGGTGGGATGTTTATCTTTCTCTACTACTCTTTAATGATTGCATATTTTGCAGCAGGAGCCCCTATTTTAGCAGAAGCGCTAAAAGAGGTATTTGGTTTTCAGCTAGTTGGATATCAAATTTTTCTTGTGTTTGGATTGATTTTTGGTGCAATAGTGGGAATTGGCCCAAAGTCGATAGATCGGACAAATATTCTCTTGTCTCTTGGGATGATTCTTGCTTGGTTTCTTTTGATAGGAAAAGGAAGTTCTTCCGTTGAATCAAAACTTCTTTATTTTACAAACTGGAAGGCAATGATCTTCGCAGCCCCCATGCTTTTTGGAGCCTTTGGATTTCATAATGTGGTTCCCTCCCTTTGCAGTTATCTCAAACGCGATGTAAAAGTTCTTCGGGCCTCGATTTTTTGGGGTTCGTTCATTCCGTTAATTGTATATCTTGTCTGGCAATGGCTCATCATTGGATCGATTCCGCAGGATCAAATCAAGCAAACACTTCTTGAGGGAAATCCTATTACCACAGCTTTTCAAGAAAAAATAGGGACCCCTTGGGTCGCTAAAGCTGGGCAGTTTTTTGCTTTTTTTGCGATTGTGACATCGATTATTGGGGTCTCATTTTCCATGGTCGATTTCTTAGGGGATGGGATGAATATTAAAAGAAGAGTGGGTGTGCGAAGAGTAGGTCTTACCCTTTTAACATTTACCCCGCCATTTATCTTTGCAACATTAAATCCACATATTTTTGATACTGCACTTGGACTTGCAGGAGGATATGGAGAGGCGTTTTTAAATGGTCTTTTGCCAATTGCACTTGTTTGGATTGGGCGATATGTCTTTAAAATGGACTCAAATGCGCGATTTTTTGGAGGAAAATTTACGCTGTTTTTCTTGACATTATGCGCTTTGCTTGTGATTTGCATTGAGACTGTTATTTTGTTTTCTAAACCCATGATGTAACCTAGTCTACATTCAAGCGCTGCCAAATAATGCCATCTAAAGGTGAAATTTCGGAGCTAATTAGAGCTTCCTTAAAACGTAACTCCAATTTGGGCGCCGAGGACTAGAGCATTTTGAATTGTTCCGAGGCCTCTTGGATTGATAATGTATTGGATATCTGGAGTGACTACAAACCATTTGGTAATTTGAAACCAGTGATTGAGCTCTATGACCATTTCAAAATTTTGCTCTCTATCTCCATGTGCTCCTGGAACCCCTACTTTTTTAGCCATCCTCTGCGCTTTTCTTAAGTCTTTGCTGTATGTTCCATAAGTGACTCCAAGAGAGGTGGAATCTTGCTCTCTTGCAGTAAATAATCCTTTAAAAATGAGTCCACTTGTAAAAAAGAAAGGGAAAATAGCTTTATCTTTTGGCGCAAAAAGTAGCGCAATAAAAGGGGCAAGAGCTCTTTCGCCTGCGCGGTAAACCATTTGATCAAGAAGTACATAGTAACTCAAATAACCTTTTTCACTTCCTCCAAGTAATTTATCAGTCTCTCCTGTTAAATAATACACTCCAGCGCGATACTTTCCAGGCATACCAGTACTGCTTTTTGCGTGATTTAGAAGGTAGGCCCACTCTGTAATAACTAGAGCCCCTTGGGTGTTATGAAAAGAAAAATTTAGACCGTGGTATTTATTTTCGCTAACTTCAGCATTGGCATTATACACTGCAAATTTTGCGCTTAGCTCTTTGATTGGTTGAACGTCTGCAAAAGCGCCCCAAGTAGCATTTGGATATGCGGAAAAAAATCCATTGATAAATACGGCAACGGGATTCCCGTCAAAGGCATTATTTATAAAAAAGTAGTAAAGAGGAGATTGCAAAAAGTCATTACCAACATCGAGACGGCCAGCTTTTAAAATGAGTTTTTTGTCAAAAAGAGTCTGTTTTAAAAATAGTTCATTAAGGCGAACATTTTGCCCCCCATAGAGCTGCGCTACAGTAAACTGATTCCCAATTTTATCAGCAGAAAGATTCGTTCCTGTGCGCCATACAACAGATGAATAAAATTCGAGCCCTGGAATTTTCCCCATCATTCCGAAGTCAACGTTAATGTCGAAACCAAAAGACCCAGCATATGCGATCCCTTGCGCCATTCCACCAACAGGATTCCCTAAAATATCTGTGACATATGTGGCTCCGATCGTTACACCATTTTTTGCAAGGGTGGTTCTTGCTCCATTCCAGTTGCCTGACATATACTCCCAGTCAGCCCACTTTTTCCCTTGAGTATCCCCTAAAGTTTCTCTAAAAATTTCTTTTTGTTTTTCATGACGAATTTCCGTATGTTCTGCATATTTTCTCACGACGGCTTGCAATGAAATAGACGCTAGGATTAGGGGGAGCAGGAAAAAATGAAAACGCATACATTATCCATAAAATTTTTTATAAAATGTATGCTTAGGATCTATTGTTGTCAATGGTTCCTATTTGTGTATATACACAAACCGATTCAAGACTTGGGTTTTAACTTCGTCGGCTTTCCTTTAGAATTTTATCCTCACTCGCGCCTTGCCTACCGGCAATGTCACTTGGCTATGGATAAAATTCTAAAGGACCCTTCTTGTTAAAATTCCAAGTCTTGAATCGGTTTATGTATACAATGAATTAAGTTTCTTGTTAAACTGGCCCGGATAGTTATCAAAGCAAAGATTTTATTCTATAAATAAGGCCTTAATATCTTTGAATCTATCTAAATAAAAAAATTAAATCGATTTCTGGCAAAAATAATCCAAAGAACTCGGTAAAAATTTTTTTGAATCAGTTCATATACACCTTAAGGAATTATTTTAATGTCAGAATTTAATCAATTTGATTTAGATGAAAGTATCTTAAAAGCGCTAAAAGCAATTGGTTTCGATACTCCAACACCAATTCAAGAAAAAGCTATACCTCTCGCATTAGAGGGAAAAGATATTATAGCAAGTGCTCAAACAGGAACTGGAAAAACAGCAGCGTTTATGCTACCACTTCTAAACGCGCTTGTGACTGCAGACCGCTCCCAATATAGAGGTCCAAAAGTACTTGTTCTCGTACCAACGCGTGAGCTTGCAATGCAAGTTGAGCAAGAAACAAAAAAATACAGTAATCAACTGCAAAGAGTAAAAGCTGTTTCCATTTATGGAGGCGTGCCATATTTTAAGCAAAAAAAGACCTTATCTAGGCCATATGATATTTTAGTAGCAACACCTGGACGTTTGATTGATACAATGGATGAGCGAAAAATTGATTTGTCATCGATTGAATATTTAGTTCTTGATGAAGCTGATCGGATGCTTGATATGGGATTTATCGAGCCTGTGGAAAAAATTGTAGCTGCTACTGCAAAAAAAAGACAAACACTTCTATTTTCTGCAACTCTTAGTAGGAAAATTTTAGATATTTCTAAGAAATTTCAAAATTCTCCTTGTGAAATCAAGATAAAAAACCCTGTAGCTGAGCAAAGCAATATTGAAAAAAGGCTCTATTATACAGATGATATGAGACATAAAAGTGCGCTTCTTGAAACACTGCTTGAAGATGCAACATATAGACGATCAATCATTTTTACTTCAACAAAGAGACAAGCAGATGTCATCGCACGCGATCTTCAGCAAAAAGGGCACATTGCAGAGCCCCTCCACGGAGATTTGAGCCAAAGACAACGTACACGGACAGTAAATGGGCTGCGTCAAGGAAAAATTGATTTTATCATAGCAACAGACGTCGCTGCAAGAGGGATTGATATCCCACAGCTTAGTTTTGTGATAAACTACGACCTTCCCTATCATCCAGAAGATTTTATTCACCGCATTGGTAGAACTGGAAGAGCGGGTGCTGATGGTATAGCAATTACTTTTGCAACATATAGAGAAGCGCAGTATCTATCTAAAATTGAAAAACTTCTCAGTGATCCAATGGAAGTTTTTACAGTGGAAGGACTCGAACCAAAGCAGAAAAAAGCCTCATTTAGCAGTCCAAGAAATAGAAAAGGGCCATCAAATCGAGGGCAAAAATTCCGCGGCGATTTTAGTAAAAAACCGTCTCAAAAGACATCGCAGAGCCGTAATAAGCCTTTTGGTAATAGAACGCAAGCTGCGCGCGGCAAAAGAAAGTAAGTTTCCGATTGAAATGGAGAGAGTTTTAAAACTGCTCTCCATTCCATCAATTGATTTAGACACAAACTGACAGGATAAAATTCTAAAGGATTCTCCTTAGAGTTTTAATTATGTAAATTCCAACTTGAAGTTTTCTTAAGGAAGCCTTTTGCTAAAAAAATGCTGTAAGCAGTGTGGAAAAAGAAAAATAAACTCTATCTAGAGAACTGCTTGAAGCAATTTTTGACAAAATCGCGCAAGATGAGGATCTGATCGATGTGTTGGAAGGTTATTCAAAGAAAACCACTCAATTTTATGGAACTCTGACTCATCATAACTAAACTTGCGCGTTGAATCGGCTTTAAAAACATACCAAAGACTAACATCGATATGTCCGGCCGTGAGCCCCACAGTTTCAGTCGCTGTGAGAAAAAAAGGGGTTTCAAAGAGCAGTGGCAATCGAACTTCCAGTTCTTCTTGTAGCTCACGATGAGCAGCATCCGTTGGGTGCTCATTTGGATCGACATGACCACCAGTCGGAAGAAAGAGCTGCGCTTTTTTGTGATCAGCAAGAAGAATTTTATGCTTTTTTACGTCAATGACGACGCTATAAGATACAAGGTGTTTTGGAGGAACTGCCGGCGATTTAGTCCTAAAAAGCTCAGCTTCTGAATTGATCCAATCTAATACATCAGCCCGTTGTTCTTGTTCAAGAAAGTCTAAGGGCGTGATATTTTCTATCAGTTCGTAAATTTTTTTTCTCATTATTTATCCACATGTGAGTTATACGTATTCTATGCATTTTGAAATATTAAGAAAAGAACACATAGCTCTCGTCAAGGGCTGGCTTAACCAAGACTATGTAGCTGCGTATTGGTATGGAGAAGGACTTGCAAACACTCTTCATTCCATCGATCTGTTTGTACAGGGAGAGGAAACGATCTATTCCCTTTTTATCGCCTATGACAAAAAGATGCCTTTTGCTTTTCTCATGACTTCTTCTGTAGATAGTGAAAAAGATATTCTCTATGCAAAATATTGCAAAAAAAATACAAAAGCTATCACTCTTGACCTGCTTATTGGTAATAGGTCTTATCTAGGAAAAGGGCTTTCTCACTCCTTGATTCTCAATTTTATCAAAGAGCAATATGACTTTGTTACGGACGTTTTTATTGATCCAAGTATGAAGAATTTAAAAGCAATTCATGTATATGAAAAAGCAGGATTTCAAAAGCTTGAAGAGTTTATTCCAACTTGGGATCCAAAAGATCGCTGCTTACTTATGCAACTAATAACTTAGATGGATTGCACCTAACCATTTTTCATAAAGTATTTCTTCCTGTTTGCAGATGATTTCCACGTACTTTTTTCCTGCATTCCAAATTGTTAGTTCTTTTTCCATTTCTTGTAGATGCTCTTCTTCTTCAAGGATAATGGATTTTACATGAATTTTAGATTGAGTCTTCTTTAGGATTTCGTGGTATTTTGGATAAAGCATTTCTGCTCGTTTTTCGATAGCATAGGTAACAAGAATATAGGCAAATTGTTTGTTAGCAGCATTTTTTTTTAGAAGGCGTGAGGTAAATAGATCTAGGCGATTTAGGTAGTGACGGCTGCAAATACCACCTAGCATAAGAGATAAAGAGTAGTCATGAAATGGGGCGTTTACAAGTTTTGGGATTTGTTTTTTTAGATAATAGGCATGCCGAAATTCTTCTTCTGCATGTTTTAGCATTTCTTTTTTTACAAGCGTTGGGTGCTCTGCAAGCGCAATTTTTCTTGCGCCACAATTTTCTAAATAGGACAGGGTGTTTAACCATTTGGCGTGGAGCAGATTGTCTGATACAATTTTTTCTAGTAAGTCATTGATTGTTGGCATGTATTAGTCCTCTAAGGCTTGTGTTATTGCGGTATAAATGTTTTCGAGATCGTTTTTGCTCACGCAATAAGGTGGCATCACATAGAGCACATTTCCAAGTGGGCGAAGAAGAATTTTTTTACTTAAAAAAAAGGAATATAATTCCCTTCCCAATTTAGAAAAATAGTTTGGGTTTTCCGTTTTGTATTCGACTGCAAGAATGGTTCCAAGAGACTCGCAGCGCAAAAGTTTTGGGTGATTTTTCTTGTTTTTGCAAAAGACTTGATGAGCTTTTTCAATCATCAAACGCTGCATAAAACAGTTTGCGTCTTGAAGAAGATCAAGACTTGCAAGCGCTGCGCTGCAGGCAATGGGATTTCCTGAGTACGAATGCCCGTGTAGAAAGGCTTTTTGTTTTTCATCTGATAAAAAAGCTTCGTAGATATTCATTGAGCAGGCCGTTGCCCCAAGAGGAAGAAAGCCTCCTGTTATTCCTTTGGATAAACAGATGATGTCAGGTTTTTCTAATAGATGATCACATGCAAAAAGAGAGCCTGTTCTTCCAAATCCTGTCATTACTTCATCTGCAATGGTAAGCACTTGAAGCTTCTTGCAAAGAGAAAGAAGCTGATCGAGATACTTCGCTTCGTAGATTTTCATTCCTCCAACTCCTAAAATAAGAGGCTCAAAAATAAAGCAAGCAACAGAAGGGTCTCGGAGTGCAGCTTCAAGCTCAGCGATGGATTTTGCCTCATTTCCTTGAAGTGGGGGAGTAATGGAGATCACCTCAAAAAGATGATTCCAGAAAGGCTTATTAAAGGAGTTTCTAGAAGAGACGCTCATTGCACCAAAAGTATCGCCGTGATACCCGCCTTTAAAACTAAGGATTTTGGTTTTTTTGATTCCTTGATTATAAAAATACTGTAGCGCCATTTTTAGTGCGATTTCTACAGCTGTTGACCCATTATCAGAATAGAAAATTTTTTCCATTTTTCCGGGAAGTTTTGGAAGTAGCCTTGTTGCAAGCTCCTCTACATTTGGATGAGTAAAGCCTGCAAGCATCACATGCTCGAGCTTGAATGCTTGATCTGCAATTTTTTTTGCAATGTAGGGATGCGCGTGTCCATGCAAGTTCACCCACCAAGAAGAAATTGCATCTAAATATTTTGTGCCATTTTTTGCATAAAGATAGGCCCCCTTAGCCTTGACAATGGGAATCGGCGGGTTCTCTGTTTGCATTTGGGTGAAGGGGTGCCAAATTAATCTTTCCATAAATTTACATACTTTTTGATAGTTAAAGGAGTGATTTCTTTTTCTTGGAAAAGCCTTCCATAAAGTGGGATTTTAGAGATTTTTAGGATGGCAGTTTCTGTATCGGAATTTACCCCACCATTAAATACAATGCCGAGAATGGGGAGATTACGCGCTTTTAGAGCTTCGATTGTGAGTAGGGTATGATTAATACTTCCAAGATAGTGTTTGGATACGATTAGAAATTTTGCTCCAAAAGTTTGAAAATGATCAAGCATAGTAAGGTTTGAAGAAAGAGGGGTAAATACTCCTCCTGCCATTTCAATCACAAGATTTTTCTTCGTCGAAGGGAGGTGTATTTTTCTAGGATCGATACTAATGTTTTCAAGTCTTGCTGCATGATGAGGTGATAGGGGAGCCGTAAATGTATAGCTTGATGGAAAAATTTGATGCTTTTGGCAAGTGAGTCTTGTTATCTCTTTAATATCGGGATTTTTAAGGCCGCATTGAACAGGTTTCCAGTAATTGGCCCTAAGTTTTTGCATCATAATTGCAGAGACAACTGTTTTGCCAACATCAGTATCAATTCCTGCTATGATAATTTTATCCATAGAGTTTTATCTCCTCTAAAATCTCTCTTAATTCACTTTCTTTGTTATGAGCGTGCAGGCAAAGGCGGAGGATTTCGCAACCTTTTTGGACGGTCGGGCTAAGTAGTTCCCTGACATCAAAACCCTTGCTTGCAAGATTTTTGGATAAATTCTTCGCATGTTTGGGATTTGAGATGAAGATTGGTTGGATCGGGCCCTTCGAGAATCCTGCAATGCGAATGAGCTTTTGCAGATGCTGCCTCTCATTACTTAGCATTGGCAATAGCTCATAGCTGCATTTTATTGCAGAAAATGCATACAAAGGGAGTGCTGTAGTATAAATTAATGTCTTCGAGAAATTGATGAGAATGTTTTTTAGAGCATCGTCACCAAGAATTCCTGCTCCAAAGACTCCAAGTGCTTTTCCAAATGTAACAACTACTGCAAAAATTTTTTGAGAAAGCCCCAATGCAGAAACAAGACCTCTTCCATCATGGCCAAGGATGCCAACAGAGTGAGCCTCGTCCACGATGAGTTTTGCCTCATATTTTTCTGCTAGCTGATAAATTTCCAAAAGAGGGGCTATATCACCACTTGTCGAATAGACCGATTCAATGCAGATGTAACGCTCTCCATTGCAGCTATTTTTTTGAAGACGCCTTTCTAAATGCTCTAGATCATTATGTTTAAAAGCAAATGCCCTTGCTGAGCAATTTTTGATTCCCTCTCTTATCGATGCATGGATATGCAAATCAAAGAAAATAAGAGCATTTTTTGTCCCAACTGCGGTGATAAGACCCATGTTTGCCATAAAACCGCAGTTAAAAATGAGCGCTGATTCCACTCCGTGAAATGAAGCAATCGCTGTTTCAAGATTTTCTATATAGGAATTATTTCCCGTAAGAAGTCTTGATCCTGTTGAGCCCATGCAGGTCTTTTTTGATGCGCATTCTTGCAAGAAATTTTCTTTAAGCCTGTTTGATCTTGCAAGCCCTAAATAGTCATTAGATGCGAAATCGATAAGACTTGGGTTTTTTGTTAGGCTTCGGTAAGTGTCATTTTGAAGGCGTTTTTGTAAACGAGAGTCCATCAATGCATTGCCTCAAGTCCAAGAGCTTTAAAAAGATTCTCATCAGAGCTGCTTGAGGAGTTGGGAACTGTTAGGAGCTTTTCTCCTGCAAAAATGGAGTTTGCTCCAGCTAAAAAGCAAAGAGCCTGAGATTCTAGAGATAAATCCTTTCTTCCAGCAGAAAGTCGTACCATCGATCTTGGCATCGTGATTCTACAAATAGCAATTATTCTCACAAGTTCCACAAAAGATACTGGCGATCTATTTGCAAGAGGTGTTCCCTGAACCGGACTTAACAAATTAATAGGGACAGAAGAGGGGTGAGAGGACCTGTTTGAAAGTGTACGCACAAGCTCCAGCCTGTCCTCATTTGTTTCTCCCATCCCAATAATTCCACCGCAGCAAACCTTAAGACCTGCATCTTCTACAATATCTAGCGTTTTTAGCCGATCTTGATAAGACCGAGTTGTAATGATCGTTTTGTAAAACTCTTCTGAACTATCAAGATTGTGGTTATAAGCATAAAGCCCCGATTCTTTGAGCCGTTTTGCTTGGGCTTTTGTTAAAAAACCAAGAGTGCAGCATACCTCTACGCCGAGATTTGCAACGCCACTTACCATTTTAAGGACATTTTCAAACGGATTGTTATCGCGCGGGCCACGCCATGCTGCGCCGAGACAAATTCGCGTTGCTCCCTTTGCAATCGCCAGCTTAGCATTTTCGATCACTTCTTCATAGGGCATCATAGGCTGAGCTTTAATATTCGTTTTATAAAAAGAGGATTGCGCGCAGTACTTGCAATCCTCTCTGCAGCCACCAGTTTTAATAGAAATTAAATGACAAACCTGGATTTTTCCCATTTCATGAAAATTTGCGTGAATCTTTGATGCCTGTGTAATGAGCTTTAGAAGAGGCATCTCGCATAGTTCGTTTAATTCTCGCATGTTCCAATCTGATCTGATTTCCATAAACAACTCCTTCATTTTGGCCAAAGTTTAGGAAGAATTAAACTTGATCTACAAGGAGAAACGTATTTCTACAAACCTAAAAAGGGTTTATAAAACCCGTAATTTTACTTTGACTTGAATGGGTTTTCGTCTTATACTTATTGCTTCGAAATTCGTTTATATAACCCTGAAATCGGTTGATTTTTTTTATGCTTGAAGTGCTTTTTGGAAATAAAAATGTGGAAAAAATTCTATTTTTTCTCTTTGTGAATAGTAAAGGGTACGGAATGCAACTTAGTCGCTACCTAGATATCCCTTTAACTTCCGTGCAAAAAGGTCTTGCTCGTTTGGATCGTGGCGGGATAATTATCAGTTACTTAGAAGGTAAAACGAGGGTATTTCGACTAAACCCAGGATTTCCCCTTATGGATGAGCTCGAGCAGCTCCTAAAAAAAGCCTATACAATTCTTCCAGCTGAAATGAAAAAGCAGTTTTATGTCTTAGACGAAATGCAGGTCACAAGTCAGGGTAGTTCCGATAGCCGTCGGCGTATTCTTTTAGACTGCTGGAGCAAACTGAAAACCATTAAAAATATTACCTTTCATGCAAATTCCAAATCTGCGCAGGATCTTGGGTGGGATGGACGTGGAAGCGGTGAAGTTGTTTTGACAAGCCCAAAGCCCCATACCCTAGTATTTACAGAAAAAGGGTACTGGAAAGCAAATGCAGGATCTGAAACAAAATTTAGTAATGTTTTTTGTTGGACTCTAGAGCAGACATCAGGTGTTATCGCTCTCGAGCACCTTCGAAGAGGGCCAGATAGGCCAGTTTTTCTTTTTCACTTAGCTCCATCAACCACCAAATCTCTTACATCAGTTCACTCCCATCTTTGCGGAAAAGATGCGTACTTTGGAAAAGTGCAGTTTGATCAGCATGGATTAAGACTAAATTTTCGCATCATTGGCCCGAAAAAAAACGAAGAACTAGAGTATTTTTATTCTTAATGTGTCTAAACTGTTCTCATTAATAAAAAAAACGGATAATTCTTATGACTGCATTTCAAGCACTTCTTCCCGACAACTTGGTTCATATTGCAGACCTTCTTCCATTAGAAGATGTGGCACCTTTAGGGCAAACATGCACTCACGATATTGTAAAAAATATTGGGAACCAATACCAAAAGGGAAATCCCTATACTGCTACAACTAAAACTTCCAAGAGATGGACCGTTAATGTATGCAAGGTTGAAAGATATGATCAAGAATGTGATCTATGTTGTGTATTTAGTGGTAAGGTCTCTAATGATTCTCATGATTTAAAAAATAAGACCTTCCCATATGGCTTCTGTAACGATATAAAATTGCTCTCAATAGGATGCTATACTTGTTAGTAAAATCTAATTTCCTATTTAGATCAAACAATACACGCAGATATAAAATATAGAGCTCATGGATAAATCCAGAAAGGATGTGTCTTCAGGGAGATTCTATGTAATTTGCAGCATGCACGAGCTAAACACGGTTTACCTTCGTCTCCATATGAAATAGCTAAGCGAAACAATTGCTATGAAGTTTTAGCGGTTTTTGATAAAGCTGCTAAGCCAGCGCCTTAGTTTTTCTAAAAATAGCTTTTCACATCCAAGATCTCTATGGTCCTTGCTCATATGAAGCGTCTGAATATTAGAGTTTTTCGTGACTTCAACATATCCAATGATTTCAGAGTTTTTATAAAACACAAATTGAATAAGATCTTTTGAGGGTAGGACTGTTTTTTGACATAATCGGCTTGCAGCTG
>DAOWHK010000066.1 GCA_030641465.1 Parachlamydiales bacterium
AGCGTACTTTTTCCGATGCCAGATGGCCCCTTTATTGCAATAGATTCCCCAGGGTTTGCCTCTAAAGATAATTGATTAATTATGGAAAGGGCTTCTGGCATATGATAAATTTTCGATAAGTTTTTTGCAGAAATTACAGACATTATTCAGCTCTTAATATGGAAGATGGTTCTAATTTACACGCTTTTAGGGCAGGAAAAAGACCTGCAATAATGGAAATGATAGGGGTGCTTATGATAATAAATTTTAAAGCGCTAGAGCTTAGCTCATTTGGAAGGGAATTTCCATAAAATGCAGGATTAAACGCTTCATGTCCTTGCAAAAAACTGAGCATTCCTACGAGTGCATCAATATTATGCAATGTAATGATTGCAGCAATTGTACCAATCAAAGTGCTTAAAATTCCGACGATTCCGCCACACAGGGCAAAAATAAAGGCAATGCTTTTAGCGTTTGCACCCATCGACTGTAAAATTCCAATTTCCTTTTTCTTGTCATTTACAAGTAGGACTAGAAGAGAAATGATATTACAACAAGCAACAGTTAAAATAATTACTGCGATTAAACTGAATAAATATTTATCACTTTGGAATTGCTGCAAAAGATCTCTTGCAAAATCATAATCATGAAAAGTTGTGATATTCCAGTACGGAGAAAGTCCGCTATCTTCCAATTTGTTTTGAAGTGCAAGAGAGACTTTTCGAGCATCATCGATATCTTTTATCCATAAATTGATCCCATTTGCTTGGGACTTATCTATGGAAAAAGTGTTAGATGCTAAATTGATGTCATGTACGATCTCCATAGGAGCTAAAATACATTTTGCGCCAATTGCCATAATGCCCGGATCATAAAATCCACAAACAGTAATTGGAATTCGTTGCTCTTGAATAGAGCAAGCAGTGGCACTGCCAAAAGAGAGAAATCCTTGATCGCCAATATTCACGTTATTTTGCTCGAAAGAAAGTGGGAGGATGACACCTGCGTAATCATCTACACTTGGCAGGAAATATGTTTCCTTAATCGAGTAGATCCACGGGGGGGCATTTTTTGGTGGATGATCAAAGTTAGTTGTTATTTGCGCTTTAGAAATTTCGAGGTTGTGCCAAGGAATTTGTCCAATGATTGGGTGACCTTGAATTTTTGTGTCGATTGTAAAGTGCAAGTCAGAAAGTCTTTTTGCATAATGGACCGACGCTTTGTTTAAGGTGACATTAAAGGCTCTTAAATCATCGCAAAAAATGGAAACTCCCTTAGCAACGTCAAACTCTTCAGATTGTGTTTTAAACTTAAGCTCCCCATTTTTATAATAAAGAGTGCCCCGTTTGAGGGTTTTTCCCTCAGGCTCTTTTGTATTCTCAGGGATATTAATATGAGAGATGTGATCGCCCCTAAAAAAAGCAAAAGCTGTTAATTTGGCATTTTTTGGGATAAGGTGCATCGGAAGTTTAAAGAGAGGATCTGTTGATTGCATACGCTCAATTGTGCAGTTTTCGAGGAGTTTTGTAAGTTTTACTTGAAACTCCTGAGAATCTGATTGAATAATAGAGTCAGGCGCATCAAAGGTTGTTTTATCACTTGAGATTGAGGCAAGAAAAAATAAATGATTTAAGTCTTGTATGCGAGGCGAGGTAATAAGTGAGTGTACATAGGGACTTTTATCGGAAAAGGAATTGATATAAGATACTTGTGTGATAAACCCTTGGTTGCGCTCTTCCATTCGTGTCATGGAAGTGGAACCTTTGCGAATGATTCGAAGACGCATTAGAGCGCCGCTGACTTCATAATCTTGAGCGATAAGATCATTCCAATTGTCTTTTAATCCATCAATCGATGTAAATAATTCTTTGACTAAATCCAAAGGAGCAGATGGAACTTCCCAATGCAGTGGAATTTCCATGTCTTCATCTGCAAGGTAGGGGTCGACCTTTTGAGCCTGAAGTTTTTCTGAAATATTTTTAAACGAATAGTTTGAGCTATTACTGATGCTATCACTTAAGTAATAGTAGGAGTTGTAGTAGTGGTCTGTTGGAGTAACGCGTATCGGTGCATTCAGAGATGTAAGCTTTTCTTTCCAATTTTTTTCAATGCCATCAGTGACTGATAGAAAAACAAGGACAAGCCATACAACAAGAGATATGACGCTAATCGACATCAAAGCGATCAGTGACATAGAAAGTTGCTTTCTCTTGGGTATAAGATATTTTCTTGCAATGGAGAATTCAAACATGGAATATTTTTAACCTTTATTCCTTCCAGAATAGAAGGAATAAAGGTTAAAAAGAAAGCCTATTTTGCTTCTTTAAATGCGACGTGCCGGCGAAGCTTCTTGTCGTATTTTTTTAGCTCAAGACGCTCTGTTGTATTGCGTTTGTTTTTATGCGTCCAATAACATTCAGAGCTTTCCGTGCTTTTTAATTTAATTTTTTCGCGAGCGCCTTTTTTAGCCATGACAGTAAACCTAATTTTAGAAAAATTCCCTACTATATTATCAAAAACAGAACATAGTCACAAGAAAAAAAAGTTTGAAGTTTAGGGGGTGAATTTAGTTTCTCATCAGAGGTCTAAAATGTTCTAAAATTAAATTTCTAAAGTCTAAGTTTTCAATCCGTTCAAGGCTTTGTTGAATGTTACTTACCCTATAATTTGGACAGTTCGAAGAATGCGAAGAAGAGGTTCTCTCGATGCCGTCTATGGAATAATGGGCGGAGAATTGAAAAAAAGGAAGGCAATCTTCTCTTCTACAAAGTGCATATTGGTGAATGCGAATCGAAGAGCCATCGAGGAAAGGGCTACAGCGATTTTTTAGATCAGCAAAGCTTGCCCTGATTGCATCAGGCGTTGGCCATGTTTCATAGAGCTCATGGAGGTCAATATGATGCAAAGTCTCATTTTTATTGATGCTTACGCGGGTAAATAGCGCAAGAGGGGACGCTACTTGATGATTTCTTCGTATATCCATACAATTTTGCTCAGCAAAAGTAATCCGCTCAAACAATCGACTTTGTAAAGAAGGGGGCTCTTCATGGAAGAGCCCTGCAAAAAACGAGCTGACAGCTTCCCATATCTTGGAAAGGAGATCACATACTGGATCGATGAAATAGCCATAGCTTTGATCTTCTGTTCTTACGTCATCTATTCTTGTTGTCATGTTTTTACCACCTAGGCTCTTTATGCACGTTGACAAGATCTAAGAGTGCCTTCTCTTGCATTAAGGCCACGAGCAAGAATAGTACGGCAATCTATATCTTCTATGGCATAAATCGAGTTCATAAGCTCAAGGTTATTTAGTCCTTGTGCGTACGAAAATGAAGAAGAAGTTTGCTTTTGAAATAAATTAAACTGTGCTCCATTTTTTTGAATGGCATAATTAGCAAAAGTAATAGTACCACTTTCAAGTTCTCCTCGAGAAGGGCAAATACTTCGAGACACGGAAGTTAAGATTCTATTTTTTAGATTATCAAATGAATCTTGGAATTCCTGCTCTGAAGGAAAGGTGTCAAAATAATGATGCAGATCTTCAGTATGGATACCGCCAGAATAGTTAATGGTAACCCTTGTAAAGCCTGAAGTTTGCAGATTAAAGGGGCGAAGAGTGTTAAAATCAGCTTTTGCAGCATCGATTTGTGTGACGAGACGCTCTGAAAAAGGGATTGGGGCTTCTCCTGGGAAGATCCAAGAAAAAACTGCGTGTGCAGCATCAAGTACTCTTGAAAGAAGGTCGCAAACTGTATCTATAATGCATCCGTAACTTTGATGATCTTGCGTAGTTACTGGAGGTAAATTTGTTGTTGCCATAATGTTTTCCTCTGTAATTCTTTATATTTCAATAGATTAAACCCCTGCCTCATTCCTGAGGCAGTAACTAGGAGCCGCAGCGCGCATTTCTCCTGTTTCTGTCGTTGCCATAGCAAGGTTGCCTTGATGGTCAAAGCAGCTGTAGATTTGTTCGCGCATCGATTCTGGGCAACTAGTGGTATTTTCAATAGTTTGCCTTACCAAGAGGGGCGTTAAGGATGGCCTGCCTCCACTTGACTGACCTTCCTGCGTTTTTTCATACATTGTGTAATGATATTTATCTTGCTCTGGGAAAATAGAATGATGGTGGACATTCAATATGTAGCTTTGGTTTTGCTCAATTAGATGGTGAATAATTCTTTTTTGAAATCGATCATATGCATCACTTGGATTTGTTTCAGGGTTAAGGTAGTGGTGCACGTCAAAATTAATTGTTTGATCATCTGTTACTATTTCAAATCGTGTAAACAAAATTCCAGGGTTAGTGTCAATTGCTACTCGATTTACAAGAGTTTTGATGTGAGAGATTTCTGAGCTGACATCATAATAATACCAACTGTAAAAAAAATCTTTAATTCGCTCATAAACAGAATTAATCGCATTTGAAATTAGCTCGTAATAGTAATAGTTGTTTTCTGTTGAAGTAATAGGGGGCGTTACATTCATCTAATGTCTCTAATTAAATTGCGGCCATAGTATAAAGAATGCATTAAGAATACAATGTAAATTATTTTTTTATACACGCAATCCGATTCAAGATTTGGGTTTTTGCCAAAGTCCCCAGTCTAAAGATTAGTAGGCTGTGGAAGGGAGAGATCTAAAGATTGATTCTGTTTGTGTATAAAACGGGGGTAGGGGAGGAGCTCGAGCGTGTCGCACGGTCCATTTTTCCGGAATTCGTGATATCCAAGACCTGCAATCATTGCGGCATTATCGAGGGAGAGCAACTTTCCGGGAAAGTAGATGGGATAAGGAGATTTTTCAAAATATGTTTTGAGTTTTTTGTTATTGCTAACGCCCCCTCCGATGTAGATGGACTTCAGGCCATGCAGATCACAGGCTATTAGGGATTTTTTTACAATGTCTAAGAGGGCCGTTTTTTGAAAGCTTGCGGCAATATTGCACTTTTCTTCAAAAGAGAGCTCTTTTGGGGTTAATTCTTGCCCATTTTGCCCTTTGATTGTGTAAAGCACATTTGTTTTAAGTCCGCTAAAGGAAAAGGCGAGTGGGTTTCGTTTGACAAGGCCTGGTTTAAAGGAGTAGCTGTTTGGATCTCCTTTTTTTGCAAGCTTTTCAATTTCAGGTCCGCCTGGGTAGGGAAGGCCTAGCATCCTTGCAACTTTATCAAATGCTTCCCCAATTGCATCATCTACTGTGCTGCTGATAATTGTATAATCAGATGTAGAGGTGATTTTTGCAAGAAAGGTATGGCCGCCAGAGATTACAATTCCTAGCGCTGGAAATTTAGGGATGTGATTTGGCTCCATCATAGGCGAGTACATATGGGCTTTTACGTGATTGACGCCAACAAGAGGGATGTCCCATGCAAAAGAAAGAGATTTTGCTGCATTAACTCCCATAAGGAGGCTTCCCATGAGTCCAGGCCCGTTTGCAACGGCGATGAGATCGATATCAGAACTTTTGATTTTTGCATCTTTAATTGCCTTTTCAATGCTCGGGATCATTAGATCTAGGTGACACCTTGAGGCAAGTTCAGGGAATACGCCACCGCACTTTTCGTGTGTAGCTGTTTGGGTTGCGATAATATTGGAGAGGATTTCACTGCCATCTTTTACGATGGATGCTGCCGTCTCATCACATGTAGATTCTATACCTAGGACTAACATAATGAGAAAAGTATAGCATAGGTCTTTATTTCTTGCTCTTTTCAAGAAAAAATTTGGCGGCATTTTCATCAAGAACGAATGTCGCTTTGTTCTCACGCGTTCCAATTTTCATGATAGGAAGATTTTTTGCTTCCTCTTTGGACTCAAGTATATTTGCTATCAACTCTTTTTTTGAATCCCCAAGCACATAGACTGCGATATTTTTTGCGCGATTGATACACGGGTAGGTCATTGTCATGCGAAGTGTATTTAGCTCGGGCACTTCGTTTGCAACGATTAGGCGATCGGTAATATCGAGTGCTTTTGTTCCTGGGAATAGGGAGGCTGTGTGGCCATCTGCTCCCATCCCGAGCATGATGAGGTCAAAGGAAGAATCTTTTATGGTATTTTTGATGAGCTCTTCATAATTTAGCGCATTTTCTTCGATGGTGAGCTCTGCAATCATGCGATGGATTTGAGCGGATGGAATGGGGAGGTTTTCGATCCCTGCATCCATTGCCATTTTGTAGTTGCTGTCGCTGTCTGTTGGAAGGACTGATCTTTCATCACTCCAAAAAAGAGAAACTTTGTTCCAGTCGAGCATTTCTGAGTAGGGAGGTTTTGAGAGAATTTCAAAAATCGCTTTAGGAGTGGAGCCACCTGAGAGCGCCACATAGAAATGATCGTGATCTTGAATGGCCATTTTTCCGGTGCTAATAAAGTGGTTCGCAGCAAAAGTGATGGTCTCTTCATGATTTCCAGGGATAACGATTGCAAAACGCTCATCTTGGGATAGTAAAAACTTTTTTTCCATTAACAAATATCTCCCTCTGTAAATTTTGATAGCATTGTAAGAAGTGCAAGGTAGTGCTTACTTGTTCCTTTATGACAGATTTCTTTAACAAGAGATTTTCCAACTTCCTCCCGATCAAAGATAAAGTAGGCTGGCATCAGACAATGATCAGGGGAGGAGACGTGAATACAAATGAGGTGAGGGTTGTCTCGTGCGCGTTTAAATAGAAAATGTTTTTGATCACTTGTTTGAATCTCTAGGGAAATGATTCGGCCAGAAGGGATGGATGCGAGTTTTGTTGGAATGAGTTTTATAGTAAGCTCTGGGTTTTCGTAGGAAATAATAAGGGTATCACCTTCTTTTTTACTCGATTTAAGAGACCAGCCAAGTTGGCAGGCAAGAAAACCTTGTAGGTAGAGGGCTTGAATTCGGGTGTGACAAAAGGAGGCTGTCTCCATTGCATTATATGTGATTTCTAATGAAGAGGCTTTTTTTAGGCATTCTAGCTTTTCTTTAGTGTGGAAGGTATCTGCAAGAAGGGATCTCCATTCTTCAATACGGGCCCAATTTAGATCTGCAATTTCTTTTTGCGAGGCTTTTTTATGTTTTAAAACTGCATTTGCAAAGCAGGGTAGACTGCTTGTTGTTTCCGAATCATAGATTGTTCTTGTAGCAAAGGATTCGAGTTTTTCTGCAACAGGATCATTTTTGCAAGGATCATCTGCGAAAACAAGGTAAACAGGGAGATCTGGTAAGAGGTGTGGAAGGATTATAAAAGGGACTCTTTCGAGGTAGCTTTTTGAAACTTCCACATCAATGAAATCACAAACTATGGAGCATTCGCCCTCTTCTGCCGACACAACAGATGCGGATGTTGTTAGATAGGATTTTTCTGATTTTTCATCAACTGTAATAAAAATAATGCGTGAGGGGAATCGTTCAATGACTCTTTTTACAACGGAGCTTAAGTAGTCTTTTCTTTCATTTTTCATTGTGTAGATGATCAAATTAAAAAGACAAGCGCGCATTTTATTCGTGCCTTGAAGAGAGTCCCAAATGCGCTCTAGCTCAGCTTCGATATCTGCTGGGTTTATTGGGTTTTCCATTATATTAAACGCCATGATCGCTCATCACCTTTTAGCATTTCATCTGAACTTTTAGGTCCCCAAGTGCCAGCTTCATAGCTTGGAAAATCTTTAGGAGGTGTTTTGGACCAGTATTCCAAGATCGGAGAAAAAAGTTTCCATGAGTGAAAGACTTCATCTTGCCTTGCAAAAAGTGTGCTATCTCCTGCGATGCAGTCGCATAGCAGTCTTTCGTAGGCATCAGGTGGAGCGAGTCCAAAAAATGCTCCATATCTAAAATCCATTGTGACGGGTTGAATGGGGCTGCTCGGTCCTGGTACTTTGGAGTTAATTTTTAATGCAATACCTTCATTTGGCTGAATTCGAATTGCGAGTACATTTGGTTCGTTATTTTTACTCGTTTTTTGGAACAACACTCCTGGTGGCTCTTTAAAAGTGATGGCAATTTCCGTTGTGCGCTTTGGAAGTCTTTTTGCGCCTCTTAAATAAAATGGGACCCCATCCCAGCGCCAATTGTCGATAAATAACTTGACTGCAGCATAGGTTTCAACTGTTGAATTGGGGTCGACGTTATCTTCCTCTCTATAACCTTTTACAGGATCTCCATCTACAAAACCTGCCCCATATTGCCCCCTAATAGCATTTTTTTCGAAATCATCACCAGTAAAGGGTCTAAGAGCTTCAAGAACTTTTACTTTTTCATCGCGAATGGCATCAGCTGTTAGATTAACGGGCGGCTCCATAGCAACAAGGGAGAGTAGCTGCATCATATGATTTTGCATGATATCTCTTACGAGACCCTGCTCTTCGTAAAATTTACCCCGAGTTCCAATGCCGATATCTTCTGCTACGGTAATCTGTACATGATCAATATAGCGATGGTTCCAAAGGGATTCGAAAAGAGAATTTGCAAATCTAAAAACAAGAAGATTTTGTACTGTTTCTTTTCCAAGATAGTGATCAATTCGATAAATTTGTTTTTCACTTAAATATTGAGTTAGCTCTTTTTGCAATTGCACTGCGGAGTCATAGTCATGCCCAAAAGGTTTTTCAATAATGACTTTTGACCATTTTTCTCCTGATTCATCATGATCGTAAATAAGATTGTGTTTTCGAAGTTTTTCGACAATTTTTGTAAAGTAGCTCGGCTGCGTTGATAGATAAAAAATATGGTTCCCGCGGGTTCCGTGACTTGAGCCAATTTCCGCAAGACTTTTAGAAAGACTTTCATATCCTGCATCATCGTCAAACTCGGACATGTGATAATAGATTTGATTTTTAAATGTATCCCAGACGGGTTCATCGATGGGTTTGACACGAGAGTGTTCACTGATCGCTTGTTTCATCTCTTCGCGAAAAACATCATTTGTTTTCTCCCTTCTTGCAAATCCAACGCAGGCAAAATTTGAGGGGATTTGACCTTCTCGTTTGAGATTATAAAGAGCAGGCATCAGTTTGCGGGCTGTGAGATCGCCTGTTGCGCCAAAAATGATCACAATACAGGGATCTAAGCTACGCGTAGATTGGCCGGGCTCTTCTAGGGGATGATCATGAGGCATGGGAATTCCTAAATGTACAAATATTTTTTTAGCAAAACATTTTTCTATTTAAGAATCAAGCTTTGACCCAAGTTGCTACCTATAGGGAGTGTTGAAAAAGTCCATCCCTAAGTCTTTGTCGCTCTTTTTATCAAATTTCGTAATTTTGTAAACCGCTTATATTCAGACATATGCTAGTTTACAAAATTGCAAAATTTGATAGAAAATCTTCGAAAAATCCCTAGACAGCGACTTTCTCAACACCCCCTAAACTTTCTACTAAGAGCTTTATTTGGGTTTTGATACGTAGAATCGATTTGAGGCCAAGGGCCAAAAGCCCTTTAACTAAGGTTTAGGTAGCAATTTGGGTCTTTGGAGAATCAAGGTAGCTTTGAAGAATCAAGGTGGCACTTAAAGTGTCGATATGCTTTACCCTTTTTTTTCTTTTCATCTGATCAGAGATAAGCATGCGCTCTACTTGTTTTGAGGTAAGCCTTTCGTCCCAAAGAGTCACAGGGATTTTAGAGATCTTTTCAAGATCTAACGCAAATTGCCGAGCAAGTGTCGTTGTGCTGCTATCTTTTCCTGAAAGAAGAAGGGGGAGGCCTACAATAAATCGATCTATATCTTTTCCCTCAAGCTCTTTAACTATTAGCAAAATTGTATCTTCTGGCTTTTTCTGGGTTTTAATGACAGCAATAGGGGACGCAATTATTTGCATAGGATCGGAAAGTGCAAGACCAATCCTTGCCATTCCAAAATCAATCCCAGCGAGTCTACCCATGAGAGATACTTTTGGTAATAAAATCGTAAAAAAGAGGGTGGCAATCTGTTGGCTTAGATTGAAACTCAGGATGAAATTGTACGCCTATCATCCAAGGATGATTTTGATTTTCCACGATCTCTGGAAGAGAGTTTTCGCTCCATGTGCCAGAGATGAGCAGTCCATTTTTTTCAAAAAGTTCCCTGTACTCGGTGTTAAACTCATAACGATGGCGATGTCTTTCTGTAATTTGCTCTTTTCCGTAAATCTGATGGGCCTTTGTGCCTTTTTTTAAAATACAAGGGTAAGCGCCAAGACGCATCGTTCCTCCGAGATTTTTGACATTTTTTTGCTCACTTAAAAGAGAAATGACTTTGTACTCTGTGTCGGGATCGATTTCTGTAGAGTTTGCATCTTTTAGTCCAAGAACATTTTGCGCAAACTCAACAACCATCACCTGCATTCCAAGGCAAATGCCAAAATAGGGGATTTTGTTTTCTCTACATCGCTTTGCAATTTGCACCTTCCCTGCAAATCCTCGCTCGCCAAATCCTCCAGGAATAAGGTAGCCATCGCAGCCATTTACAGCATTTGGTTTTTCTGCATCATACACCTTGACTTCGACCTCTACTTGGTTTGCAATGCCAGCTGCAATCAACGCCTCAACAATAGATTTGTATGCATCTTGATGCTTTGTATATTTCCCAACAATACCAATTGTAATTTTTTTTGAAGGATTTTTTAATCGGGTCAGGATTTTTTCCCATTTTGCAGTCGAAGATTTTTTCGTAGAAAGACCAAGTTGCGCGCAGATTTTTTCATCGATGGCGCTCTTATGCAGATTTATGGGGATTTCATAAATAGAAAGAGAAGCATCGGGCTCGTCAATGACAGCATCTTTTGGAACACTGCAAAAAAGACTAATCTTTTCCTTGATTTCATTAGAAAGAGGGTTTTCTGATCGACAAACAATGAAATCAGGAATGATCCCAATTGCTCGAAGCGCCTGCACTGAGTGCTGCGTTGGCTTTGTTTTAACTTCACCTGCCGCTTTCAAATGAGGAACGTAAGTGAGGTGAATTGTAAGGCAGTCTCCTCTATTTTCATTTTCAAATTGCCGGATCGCTTCAAGAAAGGGGAGCGATTCGATGTCACCGACCGTTCCACCAATTTCTACGATGGTGATATCGATTCCTTTTTCTTGCAAAGCCGCGTTTATTATCCGCTGTTTGATTTCATTTGTAATATGAGGAATGACTTGCACTGTGCTTCCAAGGAAATCTCCGCGCCGCTCTTTCAGAGTGACTGTATTGTAAACTTGACCAGCTGTTGCATTCGAATGTTTGGAAAGGGGAGAGTTTGTAAATCTGTAATAATGCCCGAGATCAAGATCTGTTTCGCAGCCATCAGCTGTTACATAAACCTCTCCATGCTCAAATGGATTCATCGTTCCAGGATCGACATTTACGTAGGGATCGAGCTTGAGCAGAGCAATTTTTAGCCCTCGACTCTCAAGTAGTGATGCAATAGATGCTGCAGTAATACCCTTTCCAAGAGAGGATACTACGCCGCCTGTAACAAAAATAAACTTTTGATTCATAACGGGTAATTTTATAATATAGTGGATTAAATCTTGATTGATAAAATCGGCTGATTAGATTTTTTTATAAAACAAAGCATGGAGAGCGACAATGACTTTGTAAAGTCATCGAGCTCGAATGCTAAGTTCTATGAGAAAAGATACAGATGGAGTTTATCAATCAAGATTTAATTTACTATACATCTATTAAACTTGCAAATGATTCCACGATTTTGGTACGGGTAAGAATATGACAAAGCATCCCCCACTTGAGAGAAATATTAAAAAAGCGATCATATTGATCTTGATTGGATCTGTATTTCTTGCGTTGCAGGCGATGTTTGTAAAGCTTGCATCGCCTTTTGTGAATCCTAGTGTTTTGGTTTTTGATAGGGCTATTATTTGCTTATTTGCAGTTTATTTTGCAGCAGCATTTCATTTTCCAAAGGAAATTTTTAAAGGCCTTTATAAAACACATCATTTTAAGAAACATCTAATTAGATCCGGATTTGGCATGGGAGGGGTCTTTGGATTTTATATTGCGCTAAAAATGATCTCCATTGCAAATGCTACTGTTTTACTTCTTACAATGCCGCTATTTGTTCCAATTATTGGGCGCATTTGGAAAAAAGTAAAAATTCCTGCGAAAATGTGGATAGGAATTGGAATTTCTTTTTTGGGGGTGATTATTCTTCTTAGGCCCGATCGAGGCATTGTGAATATAGGAGCTTTGTTTGCACTCGCAGGTGGAATGAGTGGTGCCATAGGACTAATTGGTGTCAGGAATTTACATCATTACCGAGAACCGTCGCTTCGAATTATGAGCTACTTTTTTACCTTCACAGCACTTGTTGGGTTAATCGCTGCACTAGCAACTCCTGAAACCTATGAAATTTCTTGGAGCAGGGAGCTCTTTTTACTACTCATTATGGTTGGGTTTTCTACACTTGGATATCAAATCTGTTTGACCTTGGCTGGTAAGTATGCACCGATGCGCCTACTCAGCCCTTTTCTGTACTTCAGTATCATTCTTACAATTTTCCCAGACTATTTTATTTGGAAGGATCATCTGACAATAAGTACAATAATTGGGATCATATTAATCGTTATAGGAACTATTATTAAAGTCCTTCTTTTCCCGAAAAAAGATGAGATTGTGGAAAAAAAGATTTTATGACGAAGCATTTGCCACTTGAGAGAAATACTAAAAAAGCAATTATATTGATTCTGATAAGTTCTGTATTTCTTGCATTGCAGGCGATGTTTGTAAAGCTTGCAGCGCCCTATGTGAATGCTAGTATTTTGGTTTTTGATAGAGCGTTTATCTGTCTTATTGCAATTTATGTTGCGGCTGCGTTTCATTTTCCACGGCACGTTTTTAAAGGCCTTTATAAAACAAAGCATTTTAAGAAGCATTTAATAAGATCATGTTTTGGTATGGCGGGGATATTTGGATTTTATCTCGCTCTAAGCATGATCTCTCTTGCAAATGCGACAGTGTTAGTGCTGACTATTCCTTTATTTGTTCCAATCATAGGTCGTGTTTGGAAAAAAATAAAAATCCCAGCAAAAATGTGGATTGGAATCCTGATTGCATTTATTGGTGTGATTATTCTTGTAAAGCCTGATCAAGGAATTATTAGTATCGGTGCACTCCTTGCTTTATCAGGAGGGGTTTTTGGAGCAGTTGGACACGTTGGAGTCAGACATTTACATTATTATAGAGAACCCTCTATTCGGATTATCAGCTATTATTGCACAATCACAGCCTTTTTTGGTCTGATAGCTGCCCTTGTTACACCTGGAACTTATGCAATTTCTTGGAGCATGGAGCTCTTTTTGCTGCTTCTGATGGTTGGTTTTTCTACCCTTGGATGTCAAGTCTGTTTGACCGTGGCTGGTAAACATGCCCCGATGCGCCTTTTGAGTCCTTTTCTTTACTTCAGCGTCATTTTTACAATTTTCCCAGACTATTTTATTTGGCATGATCATCTGACAATAAGTGCAATTATTGGGATCCTATTAATTGCTTTTGGCACCATCATTAAAGTCCTTCTTTTCCCGAAAAAAGAGGAGATCATCAAAAAAACACTTGAATAGATGTAATAGTGTTGATTAGATTTATCTCTATGGACTTACAATCATTTAGACAAAAGTATCTTCCGAAAATCCCTGAAATTTTAAAAGATATTCGCGCGCTTCACCCAAAATTAGAAGAAGTAACAGAGCCTCTTGACAAAGAGATTGAGAAACTTTTTACAAAGACCTCAAGGCAACCTCTTTTGCATTTTGTAAAAGGGGAGATCTTGGACACAAAACCTTTAAAAATTGGTGTTGTGTTCTCAGGAGGGCAAGCACCTGGTGGTCATAATGTGATTGCTGGAATTTTTGACGCTCTAGTGCAGCTACATATTGATTCAGAGCTATTCGGATTTTTAGGAGGTCCTAAGGGGATTATTGACGGAGATTATAAAATTCTAAATGAAGAAACAATAAATCCTTTTCGCAATATTGGAGGGTTTAATCTTATTGGCTCTGGAAGAGATAAAATTTCCACGGAAAGTGATTTACGTAAAGCTAAACAAACCCTCGAAAAATTAAAATTAAACGGTCTTATAATTGTTGGGGGCGATGATTCGAATACAAACGCCGCAGTACTTGCAGAATATTTAGGAGATTCCATTAGTGTAATTGGTGTTCCTAAAACCATTGATGGAGACTTAAAAAACCCTTTTGTCGAAGTTTCTTTCGGATTCGATACGGCCTCTAAAACCTACGCAGAAATGATTGGTAATATTGGGCGCGATGCCCTTTCTGCGAAAAAATACTACCACTTTATTAAGCTTATGGGAAGGTCCGCCTCTCATATAGCACTTGAGTGCGCACTAAAAACCGAACCAAATCTTACTCTTATTGGGGAAGAAATTGAAAAAAATAAGCAAACAATTTCTGAAATTACTAAGCAAATAGCAGATCTTATAATAAAGCGTGCAAGCAAAGATAAACATTACGGTTTGATTCTCATTCCAGAAGGGCTCATTGAGTTTATACCTGAAATGAAATGTTTGATTAAAGAATTAAACGAGCTCCTTTCAGCTGAGGAATTTGATCAAAAGAGCATCAAAGAAAAACTTTCTAAGTCCAGTCTTACTACTTTTGAGTCTTTGCCGAGCAGTATTCAAAAGCAGCTTCTTTTAGAGCGTGATCCTCATGGAAATGTGCAAGTTGCTAAAATTCAAACAGAAGAGCTTTTTCTAGAAACTGTCTCAGCTGTGCTGAGCAAGAAAGGGATCAAATTTCATGCTACAAGCCACTCATTTGGATATGAGGGGAGAGCGGGGTTTCCCTCTAATTTTGATGCGGACTATTGCTACAGCCTCGGTATTTTGGCAACTCTTCTCGTAAAATCGGGAGTTACGAGTTATATGTGCAGTATTCAAGGACTTGCAAAGCCTGCAAGCAAGTGGAACCTCTTGGGCCTTCCCCTTGTTAGTCTCCTAAACTTTGAAATGCGTAAAGGAAAAAAGACCCCAGTCATTCAAAAAAACCTAGTTGATTTAGAAGGAAAGCCTTTTCAAAGCTTTGCAGACCAAAGAGAAAAATGGTCTCTTGGTGATCAGTATCTCTGTCCAGGTCCTATCCAGTTTTTTGGGAGTGAAGCAATAACTGATTCAAGGTCAGTTACTTTACTATTAGAATCAGAATAACTCATTGATTTTATCTATTTAATTTATTAATAACAAAATATAGTTGTTAATTAATTACGTTATCATAAAAAATGAATAGAATTCCATATTATAAGCGTCGGAAACGTACATATGCCAATCCCCATTTAAAGAATAATAAACGAAGACTCCATGATATCTGTCTTTGGCAAATTGGAGCTTATAATGATAAATACCGCCCTCCAAAGTTGCCAAATGAATTTGCCTATCCAAATCCCAAACTTCCAATAAATCCTGATTTGCCAACTGTCACCTGGATCAATCACTGCACCTTTTTTATTTCCATAAATGGAATGAATATCTTAACAGATCCTATTTGGAGTAAAAGGTGCTCCCCACTTCCATTTTTTGGTCCAAAACGGATACATGATCCAGCATTTACCCTTGATGAGCTTCCAAAAATTGATTACATACTCATTAGTCATGATCACTATGATCATCTCGATAAAAAAACGGTAAAGACATTGATTGCTACAAATCCAAATATCCATTTTATTGTTCCTTTAGGTCTTAAGAAATGGTTTATAAAACTTGGGGCAAAACAGGTCGATGAATTTGCTTGGTGGGAGGAAAAACAAGTAAATAGCTCCATAAAAATCACATTTGTACCTTCGCAACATTACTCGGGAAGAAATTTTTGGAACGGGAATCGGTCCCTTTGGGGCGGTTATGTTATTGATTTTAATAGAGAGGGCAAAGATAATAAAAGACTCTATTTTGTAGGTGATACCGGATATAACCAAGTCGATTTTAAAATGATCGGAGAGCATTTTAAAGAAATGGACTTAAGCCTTATTCCAATAGGAACATATGTTCCGCATAAATTTATGGAAACCGTGCATATTAATCCTTCTAAAGCGACAGAAATCCATAAAGAAGTAAGATCAAAACTAAGTATTGGGATGCACTGGAAAACCTTTAGGCTCTCAAGTGAAGGGGAGTATCAGCCACCCTATGATTTATTTTTATCTATGAAATTTCAAAACCTCGATCCACTAAATTTTCGCTGCGTTGAACCTGGACAGGTCTTAAATTGGTAATGTTAGACCTTTCCTTATTGATAAATTCCTTAAAAGAAGAGAGAAAACAGGAAAAAGATGTCAAACAGCGGTTATATAAAAACCTAGCTTTTAGTAAATTAGATACTTCGCTTCTTAAAAACTATCGCTTTAAAAATCCTTACCGCATCAGCAAAAATTATCTTAAATCTACTGGGATGCCAAACATTCATCTGTATGGAGAAACACCACTTCCCACAATGGAGCTTATTGCAAAAGAGTGTGATCTGTCTAAGGCGGATACATTGCTTGAGATGGGATCAGGAAGAGGGCGCCTCTTATTTTTTATCCATCATTTTTATCAGTGCCAAGTGATAGGGTATGAAAAAATCCCTGAGTTTGCAGCGATTACAAATCAATTAATAGAAGAGTTCTCTCTTAAACAAATAGAGTGTATAGAATCGGATATGCTGAAGGCTGACCTCTCCTTAGCATCGGTTATTTATTTGTATGGAAGCTGCTTAGAAGATGAGGAAATAGAGCTCCTTGTGCAAAAATTTTCAAACCTCAAAGCTGGGGTCAAAATCGTTACAATTAGCTATCCTTTAAAAGATTACGCAAAAGATAACACCTTCACTCTTGCGAAAGAATTTCCCGTCTGCTTTCCTTGGGGAAAAACATCCGCATATTTAAATATCACACGAGGTCACAATGAATGAGAAAAATTCAAAAAAATGCGTTCCATGTCTTGCAGGTCAACCACCACTTAAAGGAGCTGAGCTTCAAGAGCAACTTCCCATTCTTGGAAAAGATTGGGAAATTATCGATGAGCATCATTTAAAAAGAACTTACAAGTTTAAAAATTTTCGTGACGCTTTAGAATTTACGAATATTATTGGGAAAATTGCAGAAGAAGAGGGGCATCATCCAGAGATTTCTCTTAGCTTTGGATCTGTTACATTGCTAGTTTGGACACATAAGATTGATGGCCTTTCAAAAAATGACTTTATCCTCGCGGAAAAATGTGATGCCGCCTTTATCTCCCTTGCTGCAAACTCCTGATTTGCATATGATTTAGGGTCTATGAAAGACTTTATAAGCAGACATCAAAGCCGCGAGGTGATGGTCGGAAATGTGGGCGTTGGTGGGAATAACCCTGTTCGCATCCAGTCGATGACGACATCCTTGACTCGTGATATCCAGGCTACTGCAACCCAAATAAAAAAACTCGCTGATTGTGGCTGTGAAATTGCTCGGGTTACAGTTCAGGGAAAAAAAGAAGCCGAGAGCTGTGAGGCGATAAAAAATGTCCTTATTCAAGAAGGGTATACAATCCCTCTTGTCGCAGACATTCATTTTTACCCCCCAGCTGCGATGCTTGCCTCGGAATTTGTCGATAAAATACGGATTAATCCTGGAAATTTTGTAGACCCACGCGCAAGCTTTAAGCAACTAGAATATACGGACGCATCTTACGCACTTGAGCTGGAAAAAATTGATGAAGTGTTTAGCCCGCTTGTTCTAAAATGCAAAAAACTTAAAAAAGCACTAAGAATTGGTGCAAATCACGGATCTTTATCAGATCGCATAATGAACCGTTATGGAGATACCCCACTTGGGATGGTTGAATCAGCACTCGAGTTTGCTCTTATTGGAGTTAAGCACGAATTTCACGATATGATTTTTTCCATGAAAGCGAGCAATCCTAAAGTGATGGTGGAAGCATACCACCTGCTTGTTCAAAAAATGACAGAGCTTGGCTGGAATTATCCTCTCCATCTTGGAGTAACAGAAGCTGGCGACGGTGAAGATGGCCGAGTAAAATCAGCGATTGGAACAGGATCTCTTCTCATACAGGGAATAGGAGATACTGTTCGCGTCTCTCTTACAGAAGATCCTTGGGAAGAAATTGCTCCTTGTAAACAACTTGCAAACTTAGCAAAAAATTATGAGCAAATGACGGTGCCACTGTTTGAAAAAAGTAAACAGGAAGTAAAAATAAAGCCTCCACTTCATCCAAATGGAACAGTGATCCTCTCATGCAGCTGGGAAAATCTTCCAAAGGATTCAAAAGCTGATTTTCTATATATAAAAAACATTCCAGAAGATTTTAAAGGCCTTCCAAAGGGATGTCTCATCATTACACAAACTAAAGGAATTCCCGAAACTCTTGTAGTGGAAAAGCTTGCGTATCTTGAAACAGGTGAAGTGGCACTTATTGAAGATGAAAAAGACTTTGAAGCTTTTGATACTCTTCTTTTGCAAAAAGCCAAAATGCTTTTTTTAAGACTTAATAAAAATACCTACATGTTAGGAAGACGTTTTTTCGAAAAATGCAGTCAAGAAAGTCTTGATATTCCCGTTATCCTGATGGCAGAAAACACCCCACAAGAAGATGCAAATCTTATTCATACAGCCGCAGAAATGGGCTCCTTTCTTCTAAATGGACTTGGAAATGGTATTTGCCTGCAATCAGAGTCTCTTGGTTTTAACATTTTGCAAGGGGTGAGAATGCGGTTTGAAAAAACTGAATTTATCGCATGCCCAGGATGTGGCCGCACTCTCTTTAATCTCCAAGAAGTTACTCAAAAAATTCGCTCCAAAACGGAACATCTTAAGGGTGTTAAAATTGCGATTATGGGCTGTATTGTCAATGGCCCCGGAGAAATGGCGGATGCCGACTTTGGTTACGTGGGATCAAAAACGGGTATGGTTGATCTTTATGTAGGTAAAACCCGCGTTGAAAAAAACATCGATTCAGACAATGCTCTTGAAAAGCTCATAGAGCTGATCAAATCTCATGGAAAATGGGTGGAAAAAGAACGTGCTTATTGAGGAAGCTCTGATTAACTCCGAAATTTCAACTTTAGATGGATTTTTGAAAAAAAATTATTTTTTTCCAAAAAGGCGCTGGAGTTGAAACAGCGGAGTTAATCAGAGCTTCCTTAAATATATACTCAAACTGATTTAAG
>DAOWHK010000099.1 GCA_030641465.1 Parachlamydiales bacterium
ACTGCTGGCTGATTGTCTGCAGCTGTGGAAAAGACTTGCTTTTTCTGCGTTGGGATTGTTGTGTTTCTCTCAACAAGAGGCGTTAGCACGCCGCCAAGTGTTTCAATTCCAAGCGTTAGTGGGATGACGTCAAGAAGAAGGACATCTTTTACATCTCCTGCTAGAACGCCTCCTTGAATAGCCGCGCCTGATGCTACAACTTCATCAGGGTTTACGCCTTGATTGGGCTCTTTGCCAAAAATTTCTTTTACTTTGGCTTGAACAGCTGGCATTCTTGACATACCACCAACTAAAATCACATCATCGATTTGGTCTTTAGAAAGACCTGAATCTTTAATGGCTTTAAGGCAAGGTTCCACAGTGCGGTCGATCAGATTTGACGCAAGCTGCTCAAGTTTTGCTCTGTTTAGAGTTAGCGCTAAGTGTTTAGGGCCACTTGCATCCATTGTAATAAATGGTTGGTTGATTTCTGTAGATTGAGTTCCAGAGAGTTCAATCTTTGCTTTTTCCGCAGCATCTTTTAAGCGCTGCAGTGCCATTTTATCTTTAGATAGGTCAATGCCATGTTCTTGTTTAAATTGTTCCAAAAGATAGTTGATAATCATAATATCAAAGTCATCGCCACCGAGGTGAGTATCCCCATTTGTTGCAAGCACTTCGAAAACGCCGTCGCCAATTTCTAGGATAGAGATGTCAAATGTTCCACCGCCAAGGTCAAAAACGGCAATTTTTTTATCGACTCCTTTATCAAAACCATAGGCAAGTGCTGCAGCTGTTGGCTCAGGAATGATTCTTTTGACATCAATTCCTGCAATTTTTCCAGCATCCTTTGTTGATTGCCTTTGTGAATCGTTGAAATAGGCAGGGACTGTAACAACTGCTTCTGTAATTTTCTCGCCGAGATATGCTTCTGCAGTCTCTTTCATTTTTGTTAGAATTTGCGCTGCAACTTCTTCAGGAGTTAGTGTAGTACCGTCCACTTCAAAAACGGCATCGCCATTTTTTCCAGCTTTTACAGTATAGGGGACAGTTTTACACTCTTCACTAACTTCTGAATATTTTCTTCCAATAAAGCGCTTCGTCGAGCTAAGCGTTTTTTCTGGATTTGTCACGGCTTGGCGCTTTGCTGGCACGCCGATGAGTTTTTCCTCGCCTTTATACGAGACGACAGATGGGGTTGTGCGCGTTCCTTCTGCACTTGCAATCACTTTCGCGGAACTTCCTTCCATAATTGCTACGCAAGAATTTGTTGTTCCGAGATCGATTCCAATGATGCGACTTTTTTTTGTTTTTTCACTCATTTGGATTACTCCTTATCTTTATTTTCAGTAATTGTTTGTTCTTCACCCTGGGGCTTATCTTTTTTCGGTACTTTAGCGACTTTCACTCGTGCAGGGCGTAAAATTCTTTCGCCACATTTGTAGCCTCGAATAAATTCTTGTAAAATGATTCCTTCTTCATGGGTGTCCGTCTCTTCCATTTCAATTGCTTCATGGAGGTGCGGATCAAAGTTGTGTCCTTTAGATTCGAATGTAGAAACATTGTGATGAGTAAGAATGTCTTTAAATTGGGTGAGAATCATTTGAAAACCCATCGCCCAGTTTTTTGTTTCTTCACTTGTGTGATTTGCAAATCCTAGCGCATTTTCTAAGTTGTCAAGAGGCGCAAGAAATTCGCTAATAATATTTTCTACAGCAAACCGTGTCATATCTTGTTTTTCTTTTTGCATCCGTTTGCGGGTGTTTTCTGTATCTGCGAGTAGACGCATATATTTTTCTTTATGATCCCTCATTTCTTGCTCAAGCTGCAGGGATTTAATGTCTAGCAGCTCCTCTTCGGTATTTTTCGTTGTTTGCTCTTCTTGAGGGTTTTCTTCAGTCATTACTCTATTCTCCTTTATCTTCGAGTAGCAGGCACTCTGCCTTTCCCCTGTGTGATGGGGCTTTTGTTTGCATACCAATTGCGGAAACAGTTGGTTCGCGGTAAGTGATTTTATACTTATAGAGACTTTTCGTTAAGGCCTCACTTAGAAGGGCCGAAAAAAGTCTCAGTAAGGAAAAAATTTTTTGATAAGGAATTCTTGTTGGCCCAAGAAGGGCAATGGTTCCAACAGGCACCTTGTTTACATAATAGGGGATGGCAATCAGCGAGCAATGCATCGATTCGTTAGAGAGATCATCGCCGATCCAAACTTTAAGTTCTTGGCAGTTTCTAAGAAGCTCTTTCATGTAGGCTGTATTTTCAAAAAGAGAGAGCCCAAGCGCGAGCGATCCTGCATCTTGAAATTCGGGGTAGTTTAAAAGATGAGCAAAGCCTGTTTTATAAAGATCTTCCGATGAAAAATTGGACGTGCTGACAATATGCCTTAACACCATTTCTTTATAAAATTGCGTCGCAAGTTTTTCTTCCTCTTTGCTAAGTTTTGGCATATCGTGCCCTGTCATTCGGAAATGAAAGTAAGCCTCGATTCTTTTTAGGGAAAAACTGCTGAGTTTTTTTTCCGAATATAGAGTCTCTGTATGGATTACTCCAAAATCTGTAATGATGATGCAAAGAAAGCGCTTGGTATCAATGCTAACAAGCTTGATGTCGATGATTAGATCGTGATCAAATCTTGGAAATGTTAGAAGAGCTGCGCATCCTGTGCGCTCGCTAATAAGATCTGTTGCTTGTTGAAGGTACTTGGCAATGACGCGGGTCTCTTTTTGCAAACCATCGATTAAGAGTTTTTTATCTTCATCGCCAACTAAGTCATTATCTAGGACGCCTTTTGCATATACTTTATAAGCGGCAGACGTCGGAATCCGTCCTCCAGATGAGTGTTGCTGCAAAAGATACCCGTTTTTTTCGAGATTTGCGCAGTAATTGCGGATGGTCGCAGAGCTTAATTCCTGGAAGCCACTCTCTCTTAACGTGTTCGAGCCAACAGGTTTGCCTGTTTTTAAGTAGAGATCCACAAGTCCTAAAAGGACGGCCTCTTCTCGCTCTGTTTTTGGTTTCTTTTTTTGCATAAATTATTAAAAGGTCTATTCAATCATTTTTTGATAATTACAGTCCCTAGTGTAGCAGAGATAGGAGGAGAAATCAAGAGCAATTTAGCACTCAAGCGGCTTGATTGCTGAGTGTGCAACTTAATTCATTGAAGATAAGGGGTTTGCAGAATTTTAAGCTAAGTGTTGTTGTATTTTTTGATTTAATTAATTTGTGTATATAAAGTATCTTGCATGAATATTATGATGATTGAATCTCCTATTACTGAATTTCCTGACGAATTATTGCTAAAGGTTTTTGCGTATGTAAAAGACCCAACGCATTCAAGAGTATGCAGAAACTGGAATAGATTATATGAGGATGACTCTCTATATTGGAATTTATCCATATGTCATCAATCTAGGATTCTTCCTGGAATGTATAAACAGTATGTTTTGGAGCAATATTTTACCTATAAAGAGTTGGTCGTTAGCGGGTTAAGTTCGTTAAAGGATAGGGTGATAATGCATCGAAAAGATCTTTCTTTATCCATAAAAGCAAAAGAGCGTTTGCAAAAAATCAATGATGACCGCCTTGAGGCCATTACTGAGGGAAATTTATTATCAGAAGAAGAGAAAACAGGTGAGTTAATATATAATGGCTTTTATTGCTTAGTTGGAACGCCCATTTTTGTTGTTTCAGAAATTTTGGTAAATCTAGCTTTGCCCCCGCTACTTATGAAGGAACAACTGCTGCATAGGAAAAAAAACTCAAAGTTAGAAGAAGTGGAGGATAAATATGGAAAGCTTTCTGATGAGGTTTTTGAGTATTTACAAAATCGATTTCATGAGCTCCACTCTAAGGATTAATATTCGGATCGTTTGCGATCAGGGGAAGAACGTCTTCTCTAATATAGGGATCACTTGGATCCCTTGGAAAGCTCTTTTTCTTGCAAGGCATCAAGGAGCTCGTAGGTGTAGGTGTTGAGTTTCTTTGAGATGAGATCAGAAATATCTGTTTGGAATCCGTCCGTCAGATGAATGTTGCTGCAAAAGATACCCATTTTTTTCGAGATTTCCGCAGTAATTGCGGATGGTCGCAGAGATTATTTCCTGGAACCCACTCTCTCTTAACGTGTTCGAACCAACAGGTTTGCCTGTTTTTAAGTAGAGATCCACAAGTCCTAAAAGGACAGCCTCTTCGCGCTCTGTTTTTGGCTTCTTTTTTTGCATAGATTAATAAAAGGTCTATTCAATCATTTTTTGATAATTACAACTTCTAATGTAGCAAAGATAAGAGGGGGAATTAAGGGTAATTTAACACTCTAATGGTTTGATTGCTGGATTATTGTGTAATTAACTTGAGGTAAGGCGTTTAGGTATTTAAAAAAGGATGTTGTTAGTAAGGGTGATGAAACTTTAATTAATGAATGTTAATAAATTACAATATTTGTTATAATTATCTTATTAATAATATAAAAAGGTGTTAAATGTCTGTTCAATTAATTAAATCACTCCCAAATCCCTCTAGGGCTCCAAAATCTATTGAAAATCTTCCGGAGGAAGTACTATTAGAAATTTTTAGATTTGTGAAAGATCCGAGCCACTCAAGTGTATGTAAATTGTGGAATAGAATTTATGATGACGATGCACTTTATAAAGACTTAAGTATTTTTGTTCATTCAACCCTTGTTCCGGGAATGTATAAACAACTTGCAAGGGATCACTATAATACTCTTAGAGAAACTCTTAGGTGCAAGGAGTGTTCAACGAGAGAGAAAGCCTTTGCTGCGCGGAAACAATTATCTCCAATTAGAAAAATCATAGAGAAAAACTCTTTGCTGATTCATAAAAGGAATCAAGCTGTGATTGCAAGAGATTTTGGACTTCAGCAAGCTTTAGAAAGTGAGATGAATGCGCAGAGTTCAATGATGTTGATTGGCGCGCCTTTTATTTTTTTAGCGGAAATCTTTGTAACACCTGCAACACCATTTCTAATGGCCTATAAGCAAAAGCAAGAGAATAAGAAGTTGTCAGCATTGTCGGATGTTGAAAGAGCTTTTGGAAAGCTTTCAAATGAGGTATTTGATCATTTACAAGCTCGGTACGAATTGCTTCATACTATGGATTAATGCTTGGATCGTTTGCGATCAGGGGAAGTACGTCGTCGATTGATGGCGACCAATCCACTCCTCGAAGATAGACGAGTTTTGATGCAAGGTAGCAGGCGATAATGGCTTTTTTATGGGGGCCTGGGAGTTTTTCTATGATTCGCTTTGTGTATTTTTTTCGAAGAAGGGGCGGGCAGTAATTGAGTAGAGCTCTAATATAGAGATCATTTGGATCCGATGAGAGCTCTTTTTCTTCAAGTGCGTCGAGAAGCTCGTAGGTATAAGTATTGATTTTTTTTGAGATCAGATCAGAAATATCTGTAAGGTTTGCTTTTGTTTCTTCGTGGATTTTTAGAAGGAGCTTCGCTTCGCTTAAGGCTTTTTCTTTGATAAAGGCAAGAATTTCTTCCATAAGCTTTGGTTTTTCCGCGAGAAATTCTTCCTCGGTAAGAATGAGTCCTGTGAGCACTTCAAGCGAAGAGCAGATGACGCCTCCTTTGTTTGCGGAGCTGTCTTTGATAATTAGTACACCGAGGTTTTCAAGTGCTGTTCGCGCACCAGGTGTGAGGTAGAGATTTGCACCTTCGACGATAGCTCTTGATGTAGGCTTGTCATTTTCGTCGAGATATTCTTTGTAATTATTAATATTGAGTGTTTTAGGTCTTCCTCCTGCTGGTATGAAAATATCAGCTTTTGTTTGATGTACAGTATACCGTAGAAGGTGGTGTGTATCATTTCCAGAGATCCACTCTTCAATTAGCTGCCCATTTTCTTTTTTGTGACAAAGGGTCTTTTGAGAATAGGCGGTCTCTTCTCGTTTTGTTTGGGTATCGAGAAGAAAGGCTCCTTCATGGAGTTTTTCTTTTGGGTAGTGGCTAATTGGCAATCCTTTATAGAAAAGCTCAGATAGAGTTTTTAAATCAAGTCCCATCGGATCGTAAATTGTCCCTGACCCATCGATGAGGGCGAGGAGTTTTGCGGTTTTCGGGTAGTATTTATAGAGATTGAGTATTTGGTTTCCAGCGACATCCCCATCTGGACCTCCGGAAATTTTTACTGTAAAGATTTCTTTTTTGGGATTGATGTGTAAATACTCTAAAATGGCTTCCATGTACACGTTTACGCCAAATGAGGTGATTCCATATTCTTTGTGGTTGATTCCGGCATGAGGTTTACTCGAGATAAAGCATGTTCCTGGAAGGTAGCCACATTTAAGAGAGTAGTTGCTGATCCACTCGATAATATGATTGTGCATATTTTCATCGGGACCAAGGTAGATGTATTCAGGTTTTTGCAGGTAGTCCACAATGTATTTTGCTTTGAGCGTTCCATCCGGGTTGCAATTGATAAGAGTGAGAAAGCTATGGATAAAGGCTCGTTGCGTTTGATAGAGGTACTCAATTTTTTGCTCTTTGATAAATTGCTTCAGGGTTTCATTAATTTTCTCTGGATCGGTTCCTGCCCATTTCATTTCTTTGCGATATATGTCTGTTTCTGATGTAAGTCTGTCATAGGGCTCTAAGAAAATGATCGCTTTGGAGCCCCCTTCTGGAATGTCTTTGTTTTTTTTCTGCTGCGTATAGGCAAGGTTATAACATTCGGAAAAGACAGCTGTTCGTTGGGAGACCATTTGCTCCATTTGTTTTGGGAGGACTGTACGTAGGCCTCCTCTTGAAAGGTCTTTAAAACGAATTTGAAAGCCAATAAAATGCATTCCATGAATAAAGAAAATGCCAAAGGGAAGCTCTGGAAATTTTTCTTTTCTATCCATTGGGATATGATCTAGATATTTTGGATCGAGTCTAAAGCTGTGTGCACTTTTATTATGTCTATAAAAATTTGTTTTTAATAGATGGTCTAGAAAATTGATCCCTTGCAACAAGATATTTTTCCGTCTTAAATCATTGATTTCACTTCCGGTGTCGAGATATTTTACAAGTTTTATTAGCTTATCTTTTTCTGCGTAATAACTTTCAATATTGTGTTTTTCAGGATGAAATTTTAGCTCAAAGAGAGTTATTAGTTTTGCTGTAAGCTCGGTGTGTCTACAGAGCCCTTCTTCGATGTGTTGGAAGGAGTATAAATTTTCCTCTACATGGACAAGTGTTTGATGGATGAAGTTCATCATCGATCTTAGTAAATTACCGCAGTTGCCTGAGATGATGCCTGGATCGATCAAGCGCTTTTCAATAGGATCGAGATAGTTGAAATATTTGAGTGTGACAAGCTCTTGCATAAAATCATCGACATCAGCTTCTTCCCATGCGGCTTTTCCTTTCATTCCATGAAGGCCAAGAGACATGATTAACGTGCTATTTTTACTGTATGGATCAATATAGGTGGCGTTGACCCGTCTCATCACAAGGCCGTGTCTATAGATAGTTTTTGCTAGGCGATAGAGAAAGCGGTGTTTTGGAGTATTTTTCCATGCAAATACAATTTGCATCGATGGCGTATCATCTTTTCCCCTTGTTTCCCAATCTTCATTGTAGCTCACCTCATATTGGCAATTGTCTCGATGCTTGGCTCTACAAAACATATCGAGTGCAAGAACAAGTCTCTCTTCTGTAAGAGAGTGAAGAAATCGGCTATTCATGCTACATAAAAGCTTGTTGAATGCAGGCTCTGTTAAGCTAGGGTTACGATCGCGGCTTAATTGAAAAAGTCGTTTGCATTGATCAGATGGTAAAATTTCTGTTGGAACTTCGCAGATTTTATTTTCCGAAAGTACGGTAAAATAGATTATGGCAATCCGCAGTTTGCTTTTTAGTCCTGGAAAAGGAGGCGGCGTATCGGAAATGAATGTGCGGTAATTTTTAATGCCATATAGATTGTAGTGTCTTAAAATGCGTAGGTCCACATCTGGGCTGTCTAAGCAAAGCGCAATAGAACATCCTTTTAGATGGAGATGTGCAAAATGATCCTGCTCTTCAAAACCCATCAAGTTATGCGCAATTAACATCACATGATTTTGTTCCGCTTCTTCAAAGAAGCTTTGGGGCATATGTTTTTCAATCCAAAGATAATATTTTTTAAATTCTTTGCTCTCAAGATGGATTGCATTTTGCAGCTCTTCTTTTGAAAGGCGCCCTAGTTTCCTTGAATCTTTCATGTGAATTAGCCGTAAGTTGTTGATTTTAAGCAGTCTACGAACAAGCCGAACCGCCCTTAGCTTCACTATAAGCAGAGCGCTATTTTTTTAAAAGGCGAAGACTGTTTAATCCCACTATAACAGTGCCACCTTCATGAAGAAGGACAGCAACAAAGAGGGGAACAAGGCCAAGAAGGGCGGGAGTTGTGGCAAATAAGATCACAAAAAGAGAAAGGGAAATATTTTGTTTCACGATGCTTACGGTTTTTCTAGCTTTATGAGTGAGCCACTCAAGAAGGGGAAGCTCATCGCGCAGCAAAACGATATCTGAGGCGTCAACGGCTGTATCGCTCCCGATTGTTCCCATGGAGATGCCAACAGTTGCTCTTGCAAGAGCTGGGGCATCATTAATTCCATCTCCAACCATGGCAAGGCTCATTTCTTTGGAAAGTTTTGAGACAATATCCAGTTTATTTTCGGGGCGGAGTTTAGAAAAATAATTTTTGATGCCAAGTTTTTCCGCTACAAGTTTTGCAGATCTTTCGTGATCACCTGTTAGCATGACAATTTTTAAGTGAAAAAGATTTTCGAGCGAGGATAAGAGAGTTTTTATTCCAGGTCGGATGCTATCGAGAAAATGAAAGAAGAATACAGAATTTTTGATAAGAAGAATTGAGACCATGTGATCGAGCGTCTCTAAATGCTGCTGCAAAACTTTTTTTTCCTCGGTGGAAAAAAGATTAGATTTACTAAAGAGATATTCTTCATTGCCGATAAAAACATGTTCATCTTTTCCTTGAAAAGAGACGTTTCCTTCCACGCCGTAGCCAGAAACAGCTTTAAAATCAAGCACATCTAGTAAGGGAATATTTTGCTCCTTTGCAAACAAAGAGAGCGCCTCTGCCATCGGATGAGTGATATGCTTTTCTAAGGAAGCTGCAATAGATGTTGCGTCTTGGATTGAAATCTCATCTTTGTTTATTTTGATCTCTACCTTTGTGCATGTGAGCTTTCCTGTTGTAAGCGTTCCAGTTTTATCAAAAGCCATAGTTTTAGCACTTGCTAAGGCATCAAGAGTCGTCCCTCCTTTTAGAAGAATCCCTTTTTTTGCGCAGCTACTGATACTGCTTAAATAAGCTGTTGGCGTTGCGATAATGAGTGCGCAAGGAGAAGCTGCGATCAAAAATGCAAGAGCTCTGTAAATCGAGCCTTCATGGCCGACAAAAGGAATGGAGAAAAATACAGGAAGAAGAAGTGCAAAAAGGGCAGATAGACCAATAATTGTGATTGAGTAGCGTTTGACAAATTTATCAAAAAAACGTTCATATTTTGGCTTCATTTCTTGCGCTTTGTTCATAAGCTCGATCAGTTTTGCAATCGTTGAACTTTCAGAGCTGCGCGTTACGGTTAGTGTGAGCGTGCCATCGAGATTGCGACTGCCAGCTTGCACCTCGTCTCCCGTTTTTTTTGAAACGGGAACGCTCTCTCCAGTTAGATGAATAAGATTCACAAAGGATGCGCCACTTATCACAGTGCCATCAAGTGGAACGATTTCTCCAGCTTTAATAAGAATGGAAGTGCCAGGCGTGATTTCTTTTACAGATTTTTGAAGTGCGTTGCCATTTTCTGAAATCACCGTAGCAAAAGTTGGCGCAAGAGAGCGTAGGTTTGACAGTGCGCCTTTTGCTTTTCCCATGACGGCGCGCTCCATAGCTGCAGAAAATTCAAAGAGGACTAGAAGAAGTGCGCCTTCCATTTGACTTCCAATCAAAACAGATAAAAATGCAGCAAGGGTCATTAATAGATCGATATTGATTTCGACATTTTTTAAATCTTCAAGAGTACCAATTAATGCGGGCGTTCCGGAGAGAAAAAAAACGCAGACGATAAAAAGATTAGAAAGGGGAGGTAAGTAAAACGAAAAGATAAAAGCTAAAAGGAGAAAAAAAGCGGAAAGAATGGAGCTTTTTAAAGGGAGGTTTTTTGCCCATTTTTTAGAAGGTTTGGTAAGAAAAGGGCTAAGGCTCTCTTCTTTTCCCCGCGTAAAGTATTCATCGAAAGCGTACGGATCACTCATAATAATTTTAGAATAAAGTGAAGGATTCCAAGAGTTAAAAAGCTAGTTGAAAAGTTCCAAACGCAGCTTGTCAAAAGGCGGTTTTTTTCGAGTTTTGCGCGAAGGGCAGCCGCTAGGATTAGGAGAATAGCTCCAAATGCAATCCCCATTAGGAAATTGCCAAAATAAAGACTTGCAATTGTGCCACAGGCCGCAATAAGAACGCCGATGCCAGCGCCAAAACTTTGCTTGATCGGATGCTCAAAACTCTCTAAAGAAAGGCCAAGCTCTTCTGTTAGCATGAGCTGAAGCAGGCGCTGATCATCTGCCATAAGAACTTCAATGACGTCTTCAAGAAGTTTTCCAGAAAGCCCTTTTTGCGCATACATTGCAGTAAGCTCTTCTTTTTCCTGCGCTCTATTGTGTTCGATCTCCCATCGCTCTTCTTCAATGAGTCTATGCAGCCGCTCAAGCCTTGAAAATCCAAGTAGCGCAGATCTTCCCATTTTCCAAAAAAAATACGTAATGCTAATTGCAAAAAGAGCTGTAAAAATGAGAGAGTTTCCTACGGAAAAATGGGAAAGAATCATCCAAAAAGCAAGAAGAAATACCGCGGTCTCTTTTGCAGCATCAATTGCTGCAGCTTTATGGCCAGGCATTTCAGTGCCGTGGCACTCAGAGCTCGCAGAGCTTCCTTTTTTGCGAGCGGCAAGTAAGTGCTCATTAACACTTTTTCCTTCAAAATGATTTGGACCATCCATAGCACTTCCTAGTTATACCGTTAGGATATATCAGGAAAGAATTGTGTTAAACAGGAGATTTCTTTTCTTTATCTTGCAAAACATAGTAAGGCAGCTCAGCATTACTAATGGTTCCCCAAATTGATTTGATTCTGTTTGGAAGCAATGAAAAAAAGGAGATTTTTTTGGAAATAAATTTTTTGCGAAAAGAGCTGCGATAATCAAGGGTTTTTAAAGATAGTGTTTGTGATAGAGTGTTTGCAAAGGTTAAGCATGTGCCTCCGAAGAGAGTAGCTGAGGCAAGATGTTTTAAAGGATCTTCGTTTTCTAATTGTGAAATGCGATGACTTCTATTTGCAGGAGAATCTTGGAGGCAGCTTTGAAAATCTTCAATCAGTTTTATTCCCTTTCTAAACGTTTGATCAGATATTTCTTGATCAAAGACATTAATTTCTTTTTGATCGATTGGCATTAGGGCGCGGTGGTCAATATGTTCAAGCCTTCCTCTTAAGAGATAACCTACACTATAGACATGGCTTTTTCCTGTGTATTTTTCATTTTTATTAATGGGAGCTACCAGCTCTACCCAGGAGTGGCCATGCTGATCGAAATTAAAAAGATTAGAAGCCAATTGATAAATGGCTCGGAATCGAGATTTTTCTATCGCATATTTTGGAAGGTGTGTCATTAATCGAAAGTGGTATTTTCCGTCCCCATTTTCAATGAAGGAGGGTTTAAGATTTTCCCAATTCATCGGATGGTGAATTTCAAGGCCATAGGCAAGATAAGAGTGATCCTGGATTTTTTGAGAGCTGTCGAGTTTTACTTGATCGATTGGCATATAGGAATAATTTCCGATGGATAGTTGCTTTTTTAATTCGAAAGATGCGTCATCCCCCCTTTCGTAACACTTTTTTAATTCACATAAGGCAGTCCAATCAGGGTGCTCTACGTTAATTGTTTGTAATAGGGCGTCTATATCGTGGATTGAGTGCAAAAAACTCTTACCCTCTTTGGCTCGAATATAGGGTTTGCCATCTTGGAAAATCAGAGCAGATGTTTTGTTTCTTGGATCAACTTTTGCAATGGCATAGTGAAGGTGGTTTTTTTGCAGAAGGGGAAGAAGGGCATCTTTAGCATTTCCTTCATGATCGATGAGAGAAAAAATATTTAAAGAAAGAAGGTTCGAAACTTTTTTTGAAAAAACAACATTTTTTAATTTTGTTGCAGATTCTAAGTGAGTGCAATTTGTAGTAAATTTTTTTGCTGCATTATAAAGGTTTTTGTAATTATCAGAAGAAGGCTCCATTTCTAGGAGATTTTGAATAAATATTTTGGCAATTTTTTGATCTTGAAGCTTGGCGTAATCTCTAAAGATCCACCTATAACATCGCTCTTGGAAGGTTGTAGTAAGCAACCTTCCAGTTTCTAAATTAATTAGATCTAATGCATTATTATTTGTAATTATCATGCTATTATTATAACAGATAATTACATTTTATTAAACAGCAGGGGTTATTTTAGTTAACCCTCTCAAATATTTATGTAGTACTTCGGGAAGAAGTACTGACCCGTCTTCTTGTTGGTTGTTCTCAAGTAGAGCTACCATAAGTCTTGAGGTTGCAAGGCCAGAACCATTGAGTGTATGAACAAATTCAGGCTTATTTTCCCCTTGTTTATAACGAATTTTTGAGCGGCGTGCTTGATAATCTGTGCAATTAGAAACAGAAGAGACTTCGTAGTATCGGTCCTGTCCTGGTAGCCAGGCTTCGATATCGATAGTTTTTGCAGCAGGAAAGGATATGTCTCCTGTGACAAGGCACATATTGCGATAATGGAGACCGAGTCCTTGCAGAATTTCTTCTGCACTATCTAACATTGTTTGAAACATTTGCTCGCTCTGATCTTCTTTTGTAAAGGCAAACATCTCCACTTTATTAAACTGGTGCACCCTAATAAGACCTCTTTCTTGAGTTCCAGAGGCGCCCGCTTCTCGTCTAAAGCAAGGGGTGTAGGACACATATTTTAGAGGAAGATCTTTTTCTTTGAGGATCTCATCGAAATGGAGGCCGTTGATTGCTGCTTCAGAGGTAGGAATGAGATAGAGGTGGTAGTCCTTATCGTGAATTTTGTAGAGTTGATCTTCAAATTTTGGAAGTTGCGCAGATCCATACATGATTTCTGGACGCGCTAGATGGGGCACCATCCACTGCGTAAAGCCATTTTTTATATGTGTATCGAGCATATAATTAATGAGAGCCCATTCAAGCTGCGCTCCGATGTTTTTATAAACAGGCCACCCAGTGCCTGCAATTTTCGCCCCTTTTTCAAAATCAAATAGATCGAGTTTTTCATTTAATTCTAAATGGTTTTTATGGGGAAAAGCAAAAGTCCTCTTTTCTCCTACAGTTTTTATGCAGACATTGTCTTGAGGATCAAGAGATTTTTTGATGCCATCCATAGGAAGGTTTGGAAGCATCGCAAGTTCATTTTGAAAAAGATCCTTTAACTCAGTCAGCTCTTTATCAAGTGCTGCAATTTGCTCGCCGATTTTTTGCATCTCCTGCATTAAGTCCGTAGTATCCGCGCCGAGTCGCTTTTTATCACCGATCACTTTAGAGTTAGTGTTGCGGAGTGATTTGAGACTTTCTACCGAGCTCAGAGTCTTTCGCATCTTTTCATCTAGGAGGAGAAGATTTTTCAAAGAAAGATTTGCATCTTTAGATTGAAGTTTTTTTAAGACAAGTTCGGGGTTTTCACGGATATGTTTGATATCGAGCATATTATCTGTCCTTCCTTGATGAATTTGAAGAGAAATTAGCATATTTTATGAGGTGTTGTCATGTGAAAAATGAAATTAGATTTGATCGGAAGCGATTCGATGTGATATCCTTATAGTTGATATCAATCCAACAAAATAGTTGCTATGAAACAAACTTCTTTGAAAGGCAAGTCTCTTGCCCCCCAAAACCCCCTTATTTTACGCTTCCATCGATTACTTGACGCTTTTGCAAAAGCTGATGATGAAAGAGAGTTTTATCTCGATCGATTGGAAGGATTCATCCTTTTTTCAGATCTTGAAAAAACGCAAGAAGAGCTCGGTGTTCTTGAAAAAGAACTAGGAGATCATGAAGATCGCTATGCCTTGATTCCAAAAATGACCTTCTATGAAACGAAGAAATTTATGGAAGGGTTTGTGCATGAAAAAGTATACGATATTGATACAAAAGAAAAACTTATTGATATCATTCAGTCGAAAGAAGCAAGGGAAAATTTTCTTGAATTTATTTATGACCATTTGACAGAGCTTGAAAAATGGCAAATGTATTATCACGAAAGGTCTCGTATCCGTATTATTGAGTGGCTTCGAGATCAAGAGATCAAATTTGTTTTTGAAGAAGATTTAGATCTTAGTCAATCAGCGATTGAAAAATTGAAAAAATATCATTTTGATGTAAAAGTTCCAAAAGATGTTTCTACATCAAGAGATGTGTTAAAAAGTAAATCCAAAACCTACTATTCGAATGAAGCGCTTAATCCAAGACCTAAAAGAGGGCGGCCTCCAAAGCAAGTTGCAAAAGTAGAAGTAGCGCCAGAGTTAACAGAAGATTTGTACACCACAGTACCCAAGCACGTTCGCTACTTTTTATTTCTGCCCGAATATAGTGGGTCTGCTGCAACGTTTTCTGCAAAATTTGATACAGAAGATCAATTAATTGCAAGCTTAAGGGGTAGCACGCGAGTAAAAGTCGATACAAAGCTTGAGGCATTATCTCAGCGTTTGGAATCGCTGCGCCATCTTTCTAATAAGCTGCGCGATTCGGAAGGGCTTGGCATCGAAGATGAAGAAAAAATGTTTCGAGCAATTCGTCAAAAATCTTTCGGCTCTGATGATTTAGATCATACAACAAAAAAAGGGAATTTAGTCTCAAGTGTTGCAAAAGGACTTCTGCCAAAAAAACGAAAACAGGCTCAAATAAAGGAAAGCGATGTTGGCGAGAAAAAACCGAAGCGCGTAAAAAGTGTTACGCAGCTTGGAGCTAAGAAGAAAAAGAGTTAATTATGGTATTATCGGCAAAAGAGGTTCAGAATTCTTTAGAAGAGCTTTTAGGGCTGTCATCAAGCCTTGCAAAAGCAAAGTGTTTATCCACTCTAAAAATGCTTTACCGCGCAAGATATACAGATGAAAAAATGCAAAAGCTCATATTGCAGAATAAAGGGGGAGCTTTTCATTTATTTACCGCAGGACATGAGCTCATTGGAGTTGTCTCAGCTCTTAGTTTAATTCCTGGAAAAGACTGGGGACTTCCTTATTACCGAGATCGCGCATTCGCAATTGGAATTGGATGTGAAATCAAAGACCTCTTTGCAGCTGTTTTAGCAAGAAAAGCAAAGCATCACTCTTCTGGACGGATGATGCCCGATCATTTTTCCCATAAAGAGCTCCATCTCCCCTGTCAATCAAGTGTTGTAGGATCTCAGTACTTGCACGCTGTAGGACTTGCAAAAGGACTCATGCTTCAAGGGAAAAATGAAGTCGTATACGTTTCAGGTGGGGAAGGTTCCACGTCTCAAGGAGATTTCCATGAAGCCCTTAATTATGCATGCCTCCATAAACTTGGAGTGATTTTTGTTGTTCAAGATAATGGGTGGGCCATTTCTATGCCCTCTTCTGATCAAACAGCTGGTGGATCGATTAGCAAAATTGCGAGTGGCTACGAAGGGCTAAGTGTCCATGAAATTGATGGTTGCGATTATGAGCAAGTATCAAAAGCCCTGGGATCTGCCGTGCAAAAAGGGCGTCAGATGGAAGGGCCGAGCATCATTGTTGCACACATTCCAAGACTTGGGGCCCATAGCAGTAGTGATGATCCAACGAAATATAAATCAAAAGAGCAGCTTGTAGCTGAAAAAAAATTAGATCCGGTACCGAGATTTGAAAAATGGCTGTTAAAAATGGGGCTCATTGATGAGGCCGCATTAAAACAAATGCAGCAAGATATTTTTAATGAAGTCGAAATTGCAGCAAAAGCTGCAGAAGAAATGTCCTTTCCCGACCCAAAAAGCGTTTTAGAGCACGTTTTCAAAAAATCTCAAACAACATTTACAGAAGAAAAAACAACGGACAGTGAATCGATTGTGATGATGGATGCCCTAAATCATGCAATTTCTGAGGAAATGGAAAAAGATGAAGGAGTCCTTGTTTTTGGGCAAGACGTCGCAAAAGGTAAAGGGGGCGTTTTTGGGATCACTCGAGGTCTTACAGAAAAATTTGGAGACGATAGGTGTTTTAACTCCTCTCTTGCAGAATCAACAATCATTGGAACAGCAATTGGCCTATCTTTTGATGGTGTCCATAAACCCGTTGTAGAAATTCAGTTTGCCGATTACATCTGGACAGGAATCAATCAAATTTTTAATGAACTTGCAAGCATTCACTACAGATCAAACGGAGAGTGGAACTGCCCAGTTGTCATAAGACTTCCCTTCGGTGGCTATATTCAAGGAGGGCCTTATCATTCCCAAAGTATCGAAGCATTTTTGACTCATTGCCCAGGGCTAAAAGTTGTCATTCCAAGCAATAGCGCTGATGCGAAGAGACTTCTTAAAACAGCAATTGCCGATCCAAATCCCGTCCTTTTTTTAGAACACAAACTTCTCTATCGGCAGCGTCAATTCTCCGCAAGAAATGAGCCAGGCCCTGATGAGTACCTTCCTTTTGGCAAAGCAAATATAGTCCGAGAAGGTAGCGATATCACACTTGTTTGTTGGGGAATTATGGTACATATGGCCTCAGAAATTGCTATGCAACTTGAAGATGAAGAGATCGATGTGGAGATCATTGATCTTCGCACACTGAGCCCTCTTGATTACGATACAATTGCAAAATCAATCAAGAAAACAGGAAAGCTACTCATTGCTCACGAAGCTCCACTAAATTGTGGTTTCGGCGCAGAAATTGCAGCACGTGCATCAGAGCAAAGTTTTCAAGATCTTGATGCGCCTGTCAAAAGACTTGGTGGCCTTGAGTGCGCCGTCC
>DAOWHK010000203.1 GCA_030641465.1 Parachlamydiales bacterium
AAAATTTTACAAAATGCCTATGCCAAAGTAGATCGAGATATGAAAATTAACATTCTAGGAGCGCTTGGTCACTTGGGGGAAAAAGAATCCATCCCATTTTTGATTGAGATTATTGAGCAGCCTTTTCAAATCCTTAGGCTGGTCGCTGCTTCATCACTTATTCAATGTATTTACCATTAGGCGTTTATGAAAATTAAAAAAGTACAGAAATATCTGCAAGAAGAAGGGGTAGATGGGTGGCTACTCTATGTTTTTGGGCGGTCGAATGATTTAGCAATCGATTTTTTGGAAATTCCAAAAAATGCACATTTAACAAGGCGTCTTTTTTATTGGATTCCTCAAAAAGGGCAGCCTATAAAAATTGTACATCAGGTTGAACCCAATTTTTTAGATCATTTTCCTGGGACTAAAGTGCAGTATTTTAGCAGCGAAGAACTCACCCAAGCTCTTAAAAAAAATATCTATGGAAAAATTGCCATGGAGTATTCTCCAAATAATAGCATTCCATATGTTTCAAAAGTTGATGGAGGAACAATTGAGCTTATTCGATCCTTTGGCGTAAATGTTGTAAGCTCTGCAGGTTTTTTGCAAAATTTCACCTGTTTGCTAACGGACGCGCAGTGGAAAAGTCATCTATATGCAACAGATGTTTTAGAAAATTGTGTTAGTAAAGCTTGGCAGTTTATCAAAGAAAAAGTCAATGCTGGAAAAACAGTTACGGAATATGACATTCAGCAGTTGATTCTAAAGCAAATTGAGCAATCAGGTTGCACTGCAGATAGCGTGCCTATTTGCGCTGTGAATGAAAATTCAGCAAATCCTCATTATGCCCCAACAAAAGAAAAGCACCGTAAGATAAAGAAAGGAGATTTCATTCTCATTGATCTTTGGTGCAAGCAAAAAACTGAAGGTAGTGTGTATGCAGATATTACGCGAGTTGCAGTCGTTTCCTGCGAGCCTACAGCCAAGCAAAAAGCGGTATTTGCAATTGTAAGGGCTGCGCAGAAAGCTGCGTTAGAGCTCATAGAAAAAAAATATCAAGAAGGTTTGGAAGTTACGGGGTATGAGGCAGATAGGGCCTCTCGGAAAGTTGTCGAAGATGCAGGGTATAGAAAATATTTCATACATCGAACTGGGCATAATATTTACACAGAACTTCATGGGCCTGGTGCGCAACTAGATAGCATTGAAACGTGTGATGATCGACCATTAATTAGGAAAACTCTTTTTTCTGTAGAGCCTGGGATCTACCTTCCAGATGAATTTGGCATCAGATTAGAAAATGATGTCTATATACATCCAGAAGGTAAAATAGAAATTACATCACCTTTGCAACAAGAGATTAAGCGGCTTGTATAGCATTGTCTGTAGAGATTGATTCGAAGATGCTTTGACAAACTTCTGCGATTGTTGCAGTCTTTAACCACTCTCGATCAATGGGATTTTGAGCTGGATTAGTAAACTCAAAATAACTATTTGTTTCATGATAGTCACGGTTTTGGGAGCGAGCAAAAGCAGTTTCTTCTTGTTTAATCGATCCAAAATCTTCGATATTTCTTTGCTCGCAGATATTGTGGATAAGATGTAAATGAAAGGCAGCGTTAATTTTTTGTGGTAGCCAGGAATATTCCTCCACTCTATAAGCAAAAGCTCTACATTTCTTTTTTTCCTGGGCTAAATGTTCTATTTCGTGCTCAAGCTGTGCTATTGAAGTTGTGGTTTCAGGGATTTCAACATGGGAGATTGTTTGAAGGGATATTTGACGGTCCCTAAGTTCCAATCTTTTTTGAATGAGCTGAGTTTCGTTAGAACGAGCCCTGGCAAAAAATTCATTAGCCTTGTCTTGTGCTTTATTTGCAGAATCAACCCAATGTTGATATGTAGAAACAATAGGAATAAGCGCTCTAAGAGGGGCTTCTGGATCTGCAATTCTAAGAATGTCAGTGTGCTGAATGTTCTGTGGAGAAATATTCATCTGAAAGAGTTTTATCATCATCTCATAGTTACTGCTTGGAACTGGGAAATTGTTTATCCTTTCAATAATATCAAGAGTTCGTTCTTCTTCAAGCTTGCGATTATTAGCCATCGCTCTGTAACTATTTGTGAAATAACTATTGAAAGTAGGGTAGATGAACATAGAAAAAGAGCTTAGAAAATATAACGTATAAGTTGGAGCAAAGGAGGTTGACAAAATTGCAACTGTACCGAGTCCAAAAAAGGTAATAGCGAGATTTGCAACTGTCGCCATCGTTGACAGTGTTCCTTGCCCTTCTTGGCAAAGAGCTACTTGACCATCTAACTCAGAGAGTTCAGCTCTTACAGTATTATTTACTGCAAAATATTGATCCTGGTTGTTTATCAGAAGTCTTTGAAATGGTGAAATAGCCATAGTAATCCTTTTGGTTATGTCAAGTTTTGTTTGTTGAGATTTTGTTCTAAAATAATAGCATTTATAGCACATTGCTTCATTTTATTAAACAGGCTCATTAATCCGTTTGAACGTCCAGGGGTAAGAGAGGTAAAGATCTCTAGATCTGTTAAAAAATTTGGTGGACACTTAAGGATTGTTTCAGGAGATTCTCCGCTATAAACATTGATTAATAAAGCAGCAAGTCCAGCAGAGATCAAAGCGTCCGAGAATGCCTGAAAGTACAGCCTATTCTCTTTAATATCTGAGTGTAAATAAAGTTTCGACTGGCAGCCCATAACTAAATTTTTAGGAACAAAATTATGAGGACTTAACGCGGTCATCGTCTTCCCTAATTCAATAATTTTATTGTACTTTTCTTCAGGAGTTACATGAGACTCAAAAGATTTTACAATATTTTCTTGCTTTTCAAGGCAGGAGCTATGACTCATATTGGTAACTAATAATGATTTCTTTATTGTATCTTCATACTCTAACTCAAACTAGAGGAATTTTGCTATGTTTATTTCCAATAAAAAAAATAGAATGAGCTTCCTTAAGAGCAAGTGTTGGAAAAAAATATTTTAGAGAAGTATTGAGAAAGTTGTATGCTTTGGATTTTTCGATAATTTTCTATCAAATTTATGATTTGTAAATGTCATGTATTTGAATAAAAGCGAATTGTAAATTTGATGAAAAGAGCTCTAATAACTTAGGAATGGACTTTTTGGAGCACACTCTATTGGAAGCACTCCGAAGTTTAGACTGTCTGAGGCAGATCCTTTTCCTCTAAATGGGAGGATGCAGGAGGGCGTAAAAACTCAAAGATTGATTCGGTTTGCGTATAATTACGGGAAATTCATTAAAAGACTTGAGATTTAAGGCGATATACATAAACATAGTTTAGAATTTTTAATTCAACCTATTGTAGGCTATGGCAAAAGAAGACACGTTAAAACTTGAAGGGGCGGTAGAAGAACTGCTCCCAAACATGACTTTTCGAGTTTCATTAGAAAATGGAATGGGAGTCCTAGCGCATTTATGCGGCAAAATGCGCATGAGAAACATTCGCGTACTAGTAGGGGATAAGGTGACTGTTGAAATGTCCCCGTATGATTTAACAAAGGCAAGAATCGTTTATCGGCATAGATAAAAAATGCATCTTAAATAGATAGGGGTTGCATTTTTTTTTCTAAGAAGATAAATTATAGTGCACTGAGTTTAAATTTATCTTTAAACAGTTGAGGATCGTGCCCAGATAGCTCAGAGGTAGAGCACTTGCATGGTAAGCAAGCGGTCGTAGGTTCAATTCCTATTCTGGGCAAGGAATGAATCAAAAAATATTATCGAAAACTAATTCGAGAGCATTAGCGAAAGGAGACTATATGGCTAAAGAAGCTTTTCAAAGGAATAAGCCACATGTTAACATTGGTACAATCGGCCACGTTGACCATGGAAAAACGACACTAACTGCAGCGATCACTAATTTTCTCGCAAAAAAGGGAGGAGCAAAAGCTAGAGACTATGCATCTATTGATAATAGTCCAGAAGAAAAAGCTCGCGGGATCACAATCAATTCAACGCACGTTGAATACGAAACAGAAGGTAGGCATTACGCTCACGTAGATTGTCCTGGTCATGCTGACTATGTGAAAAATATGGTTACTGGTGCCGCTCAAATGGATGGAGCAATTCTTGTTGTTGGTGCAACAGATGGCCCAATGCCACAAACAAAAGAACACGTGCTTCTTGCGAGACAAGTTGGTGTGCCGTCAATTGTAGTGTTCCTAAATAAAATTGATCAAATTGACAAAGGTGATGAAGAGCTTGTTGACTTAGTAGAAATGGAGATTTCAGAACTCCTTGAAGCGCAAGGTTATAAAGACTGTCCAATTATTCGTGGATCTGCTCTTAAAGCTTTAGAAGGCAATGCTGAGTTCGAGAAATCAATTGAATCTTTGATGGCAGCTGTTGATGAAAAAATCCCAACTCCACAACGCGAAGTTGACAAACCGTTTTTAATGCCTGTTGAGGATGTGTTCTCTATTTCAGGTAGAGGTACAGTTGCTACAGGTCGTGTGGAAAAAGGTGTAATCAAAATTAACGACAAAATAGAAATTGTTGGACTTAAAGAAACTCGTGATTCCGTAGCGACTGGACTAGAGATGTTTAATAAACTTCTTGATGAAGCTAGAGCTGGTGAAAATGTTGGAGTTCTTCTTCGTGGAGTTGATAAAAATGCAATTGAAAGAGGAATGGTACTTGCTGCTCCTGGTACATGTAAGCCGCATACGAAATTTAAAGGAACAGTTTACGTTCTGAAAAAAGAAGAAGGTGGAAGGCATAAACCTTTCTTTACTGGTTATAGACCACAATTTTATTTCAGAACGACAGACGTTACTGGAACAGTTACTCTTCCGGAAGGCACAGAAATGGTGATGCCTGGTGATAATGTTGAAATTACAGGAGAGCTGATTAGTCCAATAGCAATGGAAGAAGGAATGCGTTTTGCGATCCGTGAGGGTGGTAGGACAATTGGAGCTGGTACTGTAAGTGAAATCATTCAGTAACAGATAAACCTTTTGAAATAAGAGATTGAGGGGTATACTCTCAATCTCTCAATTCGAAGCGTTTTGCGTTTCAACTTATTTGGGGAACCATTTTTGCTTTGGATAGTGAATTTATTAACTACGGGTGTGTAGCTCAGTTGGTAGAGCAGCGATCTCCAAAGTCGCAGGTCGGGGGTTCGAGACCCTCCGCACTCGAATTAAGTTTTGATGTATAATTTTAGGTAGTAAGAATTTGCCCAAAGAATTAAGGAATAGTTCTGGAGCAAAAGAACTCATGAAAAACAAAGAAAAAAAAACTATGAGCATTTCACAAAAAGTAGTGGATTTTCAGACTAAAAAGAAAAAAAAGAAAACAAATTTTTTTCAAGACCTTAAAATGGAAATGAAAAAAGTTTCTTGGACTTCAAAGGATGAGCTCAAAATTTGTACGAAGATTGTTTTAGGAGCTATATTTGCTTTGGGGATGGGGATTTATGTGATTGATCTTATTCTTAGAGTAACATTGCAAGGAATGACGAATATTACCCATTTTATTGTCCGATAGTCGGAAAGGATTTTATGTACAAATGGTATGTGCTCCAGGTCATGTCAGGCCAGGAAAAGAAAGTTAAGAAGAATTTAGAAGAAAATCGTGAAGCTAATGGAATGGATGACTTGATTCAGGAAGTTGTTGTTCCGACTGAAAATGTATCTGAAGTGAAACAAGGTACTCAGAAAATTAGTGAAAAAAGGCTATGGCCTGGATATGCTCTAATTAGTATGAACCTGACAGATGATGCGTGGATTTATGTAAAAAACACAAATGGTGTCATAGATTTCATGGGAGGAGGGAAACCTGTTCCGCTTACTGATGGAGAAGTAAATGAAATTTTGCAAGATTTACGTACTAGAAAAGATGAGGTAATTCATAAGCATCAACTAGCTATTGGTGATCGTGTTAAAATTACAGATGGTGTCTTTGTTAATTTTACTGGAACTGTTTTAGAAGTGTTTCATGACAAAGGTAGGCTTAGCGCTATGGTATCAATTTTTGGAAGGGATACCCGTGTTGACGATTTAGAATTTTGGCAAGTTGAAGAGCTTTCAGCGGAAGCTGACATCTAAAAGTTTATTTATTATTTAAGGAAAACAAATGGCGAAAAAGTTAATCAAGCTAATCAAATTGCAAATTCCTGCTGGTAAGGCTAATCCTGCACCACCGATTGGACCCGCTCTTGGTGCTGCTGGATTAAATATTATGGCGTTTTGTAAGGAATTTAACGCAAAAACTCAAGATAAAGCTGGAGATATTCTTCCAGTAATTATTTCAGTATTTGCTGATAAAAGTTTTACTTTTATTACAAAACAACCACCCGTTGCGAAATTAATTCTTAAGGAACTTGGACTGAAGTCTGGTTCTGGGGTTCCTAATCGCGACAAAGTAGGAAAAATTACAAAATCTCAAATAAAAAAAATACTCGAGAAAAAAATGCCTGACCTTCGTGTAAGGTCAGAAGAAGCTGCGATAAGACTTATCGAAGGAACAGCAAGATCGATGGGTATTGATAGTGTAGAAGGCTAAAATGGCAAAATTAAGTAAAAGATTTAAAGAAATTGAAAAGCTGATTGATAAAAGTAAAGTCTACTCTCTAGACGATGCTATTCAATTGTTGCAAGAATGTCCTCCTGTAAAATTTGATCAATCTATTGAGATTTCTCTAAAAATGGGAGTTGATCCAAAAAAATCTGATCAACAAGTAAGAAGTACTGTTTTATTACCTCATGGTACTGGCAAGAATATTAGAGTTCTTGTTCTTGCGAAAGGGGATAAAGTAAAAACAGCATTGGATGCTGGGGCTGAATTTGCAGGTGACGCTGATCTTTTAGAAAAAATTAAGGGTGGTTGGACAGATTATGATGCTGTGATTGCTACACCTGATATGATGAGAGAGGTCGGTAAATTAGGTAAAATTTTGGGGCCAAGAGGTTTGATGCCAACTCCAAAAGCCGGTACTGTTACTCAAGATGTTGCAAAAGCTGTAGCAGACTTAAAAAAGGGAAAAATAGAGTTTAAAGTTGATAAGTCAGGAGTGATTAATAACTTTGTTGGGAAATTATCTTTTTCTAAACTTAGTATTGTTGAAAATATTAACGCCTTAATCGCATCAATAATGCGTATGAAGCCTGCGACAGCTAAAGGACAGTACCTTAGATCAGTTGCCTTGTCTTCCACTATGGGACCTGGATTTAAAATCGATATTAATACCCTGACTACTTGAATAAAGGAATATTTGTAACATGAGACCAGAAAAACAACTATTACGTGATGTTATTGTTAGTGATATTGAAAATTGCAATGCATTTGTACTCGTAAGTTATCAAAATATTGATCCAAATGTCACTGCAGATTTGCGTATGGAACTTGTAAAAAGTGGTGGAGATTTAGCTGTAGTTAAAAAACGTATTTTTTTAAAAGCGGCAAAAGATAAAGGGATTGAGTTTACCCACGATCAACTAGAAGGGCATTTAGGCATTGTTTATGCTGAAGGTGATGCAATTGATACAACGAAAGCAATTTGCAAATTTTCTAAAAATAATGACAAATTTGTAAAAATCTTAGCTGGATATTTTGATAACAAAATCTGCTCGCCAGATGATGTTATTGAAATTTCAAAACTGCCTAGCACTGATCAAATGAGAGCAGAGCTCTTAGCAACATTCGAAGCTCCACTTGTTCAAACAGTTTCAACAATTAATGAAATAATTACAAGTGTTGTAAACTGTATTAAGAATAAGTGTGAAAAAGAAGTTGCTAAATAGGTTAAAAATTAAATAGAAAAGAAATGAGGTAGAACCATGAGTGAAGAAACTATTGTAAAACTAGTGGATCAGTTAAGTGAAATGACTGTTCTTGATATGTCGAAATTAAAAAAAGCCCTTGAAGAAAAGTGGGACGTAAAAGCTTCTGCTGGTGGCCCAGTAATGATGGCTGCTGCTCCTGCAGGTGATGCCCCAGCTGCTCAAGAATCTACTGATTTCGAAGTAGTTCTTGAATCTTTTGCTCCTGATAAAAAGATTGCGATCATTAAAATCGTAAGAGAAGTTACTGGACTTGGTCTTAAAGAAGCAAAAGAACTTGTAGAAGCTGCGCCAAAAACAGTTAAAGATTCTGCGCCTAAAGCTGAAGCTGATGAAATTGCTAAAAAAGTAGCTGATTCAGGTGGTAAAGTCACATTAAAAGGACTGTAAGAAAATCTATGATTTTTTTATTACAATGTTCTTAATATTAGAGCAGAACTTCTACTTTGAAGTTCTGCTTATTGATATTTAGAATTATTTAAGTGCGTCACTGTCTATCTTGTTGGCATGCAGTGTGTTAGAGTAAATACTAGAAGTTAGAAAGAACTACGAGGGAGCAAGGTCCATGCTAAAAAGACCCCCAATGCGGGTGAGTTTTAAAGAGAAAGAAGAAATAATTGATCTTCCAAATCTGATTGAAATTCAAATTAAATCCTTTAAGCAATTTTTTCAAGAAGACAAGTTACCTCATGAAAGAGAGAATATTGGTCTTGAAGAAGTTTATAGAGAAATATTCCCTATAAAATCTTATGATGAAAAAACAGTTTTAGAATACTTGTCATACAGTTTGGGCGTTCCTAAATACACTCCTGAAGAGTACATAAGAAGAGGCATTACTTATAATGTTACTTTGAAAGTGAAATTTAGATTGACTGATGAGACTGGAATAAAGGAAGAAGAAGTATATATGGGTACAATGCCTGTTATGACTACTCAGGGAACATTCATTATTAATGGCGCTGAAAGAGTGATTGTTTCTCAGCTTCATCGCTCTCCTGGGATTTCTTTTGAACAAGACAAACACTCTAAAGGAAATATTCTCTATTCGTTTAGAATTATTCCTTATCGAGGGAGTTGGCTTGAAGCCTCGTTTGATATTAATGATCTTATCTATATTTATCTTGATCGAAAAAAACGCAGAAGAAAAGTCCTAGCAACTTCTTTTATAAGGACACTTGGATTCTCTAGCGATGCTGACATCATTGAAGAATTTTTTGAAACCTGCCGAGTAAAAATACGTTCTGAAAATGACTTTACTAAGCTTGTTGGAAAAATTTTAGCAGAAGATGTTGTAGACGAAGAAAATGGGGTAATCTTTGGTAAAGCTTCTGAAAAATTAACTACTGCCATGCTCAAAAGAATGCATGATACTGGGATAGCATCAGTCAAGATAGCAGAAGATGCTGATGAAACTAATCCGATTATTAAAATGCTGATTAAGGATCCTACAGATTCCTACGAATCAGCTCTGAAAGATTTTTATCGAAAAATTAGACCAGGTGAACCAGCAACCCTTTCCAATGCTCGCTCTACAATCATGAGATTATTTTTTGATCCAAAAAGATACAATCTCGGTAAAGTTGGTAGATATAAGCTTAATAGAAAGCTTGGTCTTGATATTTCTGATAAAGAACTCGAAACAGTTACTCTGAAGAAAGAAGATATTGTTCAAGCGATTAAATATCTTGTACGGCTCAAATCGGGTGATGAAGAGGCGTCAGTTGACGATATTGACCACCTTGGAAATCGTAGGATCCGATCTGTTGGAGAACTCATACAAAATCAATGTCGCATTGGTCTTGCTCGTATGGAGAAAATTATTAAAGAAAGAATGAATCTTTTTGATTTTTCCTCAGACACTTTAACACCAGGAAAGCTTGTATCTGCAAAAGGTTTAGCAGGTGTACTTAAGGACTTTTTTGGTAGATCACAACTTTCTCAGTTTATGGATCAGGCAAATCCAGTCGCTGAACTTACTCATAAGAGACGATTATCTTCTCTTGGACCTGGTGGTCTAAATCGTGAAAGAGCAGGTTTCGAAGTCCGCGACGTTCATTCAAGTCACTATGGAAGAATATGTCCTATTGAAACTCCAGAAGGTCCGAATATTGGTCTTATTACTTCATTATCATCTTTTGCTAAAATTAATGAATTTGGGTTTATTGAAACACCGTACCGAATAGTTAGAGATGGAATAGTCACTGAAGAAATAGAATACATGACAGCTGATCAAGAAGAAAAATGTGTGATTGCTCAGGCATCTGCTCCACTTGATGAACTTAAAATGTTTCTGGAACCAATTTGCTGGGCAAGGTACAAGAAAGAGCCTCTCAAGATTGAGACAGAAAAAGTTACTCATATGGATGTATCTTCTAAGCAACTTGTTTCTGTTGTTACAGCCCTTATTCCTTTCCTTGAGCACGATGATGCTAATAGGGCTCTTATGGGATCTAATATGCAAAGGCAAGCAGTTCCACTGCTAATTACTGATGCGCCAATTGTTGGTACTGGAATTGAAGCTAAAATAGCAAAAGATTCTGGGGCAGTGATTATCGCAAAAGTTGATGGTACTGTTGAATATGTAGATGGTTTTAAAATAATCGTAGCAGCAAAGTCTAATCCTCTTGATAAAAAGACTTATGTTCTCAATAAATTTATGAGATCAAATGCTGGAACCTGTATCAATCAAACTCCACTTTGTAATGTTGGAGATGTCATCAAAGCTGGTGACGTTATTGCAGATGGATCTGCTACTGACAAAGGAGAAGTAGCCCTTGGTAAAAATGTCCTTGTTGCCTTTATGCCTTGGTGTGGATATAACTTTGAAGATGCGATTATTATCTCTGAAAAACTTATCAAGAAAGACTATTATACTTCTATTTATTTAGAAGAGTTTGAACTGACAGCAAGAGATACTAAACTTGGAAAAGAAGAGATTACTCGAGATATCCCAAATGTTTCTGAGGAGGCATTAGCAAACCTTGGCGACGATGGTATTATTCGGATTGGTGCCGAAGTAAAATCTGGTGATATTTTAGTAGGAAAAATTACTCCGAAATCTGAGACAGAACTTACTCCTGAAGAAAGATTGCTACGCGCTATTTTCGGGGAAAAAGCTGCAGAAGTACGAGATGCATCTTTAACTGTTCCTCCAGGAACAGAAGGAGATGTAATCGATGTCAAAGTCTTTAGTCGAAGAGATAGACTCTCAAAAACTGACGATGAGTTAGTTGAAGAAGCAACTCGTATTAAAGACGTGCATAAAGAGTATAAAGATAAAGAAGCTGATATAATCATGCAGTTCCACGAAAAACTTGGAGCTCTTTTACTCGGTGATGTTGCTCCTAGATCTATTATGCATAGAATCACAGGTGAAATTGTGATTACTGAGGGTGAGCCAATCACTCAAGAGGCTTTGGAATATTTAGAAGTAGAAAGTCCAGATAATCTTATTATTCCTCAGCATGATATTTATGATGCTTTGAAGATTATACTTACCGAGCACCAAATTGAATATCAAAAACTGCAAATGCAACATAAATCTGAAATTGAATTTATGAGAAAAGGCGATGCAGAGCTTGATCCTGGCGTGATTAGGCAAGTCAAAGTATATGTTGCGACAAAACGTAAACTTCAAGTCGGTGATAAAATGGCTGGACGCCATGGAAATAAGGGAGTTGTGTCAAACCTTGTTCCTGAAGCAGATATGCCTTATATGACTGATGGTCAATCCATTGAAATTATCCTCAATCCTCTTGGAGTGCCTTCTAGAATGAACATGGGGCAACTTCTCGAGACTCATTTAGGGATAGCGGCTCGAAAAAAAGGAATTTATGTTAAAAGTCCCGTTTTCGAAGGTTTCCCTGAAGATAAAATTTGGGAAATGATGACAGATGTTGGTCTTCCTGATGATGGGAAAATGTTCCTATATGATGGAAGAACGGGTGAAAGATTTGATAATCATGTGGTTGTAGGATACATATACATGCTTAAATTATCTCACTTAGTTGCAGATAAAATACATGCACGCTCAGTTGGACCTTATTCTTTA
>DAOWHK010000021.1 GCA_030641465.1 Parachlamydiales bacterium
AATTACATATGTGTCAAAACCAAGAGATTTTGCATCAAGTGCGCTATATTTTACACAATAATCAAGTGCAAGACCTGCAAGATAAATTTTAGAAACATCCATTTTTTTTAAATAAATCTCAAGTTCTGTTCTTGCTAATTTCTGATTATCGAAAAAAGCACTGTAGCTATCAACTAAAGGATTCTCTCCTTTATAGATAATCTTTGAGAGGTAATCCTGACAAAAGGCCTTTGGAAACTCCGAGCCTTGAGTCTTTTGAACGCAGTGGCCTTTCCAAAGTCTTTGAGAAACTCCACCAAGCTCAAGTGTATCTCCCGGATTTTTTCCATGAACGTTTGCAAAGCTCACATGATTCTTTGGATGCCAATCCTTTGTTGCAACAACGATGGAAAACTCGCTACTGAGCCGATTAATCAAGGGAATGATTTCATCCCCGTGAGAGACTTCTAAAGCACCTCCTTTAAGGAAATCATTTTGCAAATCAACTATTAGCAAAGCTTTCATTTATATTTCTTGGTAATTTCATCAATAAGGGCAACCTTCATATCATAAAGTTCTCTTTCAAGTCCAACAAAGTATGGCTGAGGATGTAAAAACCTTCGCACTTCTTTAGAAAACAGCTTCTGTTGCTCTATAGCGTGATCTCTTGCTTGATGAAGCTTTGGGATCTCATAAACGAGTTTACCTTTGCGGAAAATAGGAATAAGAAGATCTTGGTATGTTAAATTCTTGGAGGGGATTATTTTTTGTGTGGGATCTGCCACATCGTGCATCTCAGCCTCATTTGGATTCCCGATTTCTATGTCATAAATCATATCATAGACGCTTTTTCCATGATCAAAATAGCGCCTAACTTGTTGAATACCGGGATTTGTCACCTTTGCCATCTGCTCAGAAATTTTTAGACGATATTGCCATTTCCCGGCTGCGTTTTGAATGGCTGAGAGCTTATAAACTCCATCGAGTGCTGGTTGATCTTTTGCAGTAATTAAATTTGTACCAACGCCCCATAAGTTGACCTTGCTGCCTTGCTCTTTTAAATCACGAATAATAAATTCATCGAGCTCATTACTTGCCATGATTTTAGCTTGGGAAAATCCTGCGGCATCTAATAACTGACGAACCTTAATGCTTAACGCTGATAGATCTCCGGAATCAATACGAACACCTAGCATTTCATGCCCTTTTAAGCGCATTTCTCGTGCGACCTTGATGGCTTTTTTTACCCCTTCTATCGTGTTATATGTATCAATCAAATAAATACAATTTTTAGGAAGCACTTCAGCATAAGCACTAAAAGCTTTTTCTTCATCGTCAAACGCCATAATCCAGCTATGCGCATGCGTACCTTTTACGGGAATTCCAAAATATTTCCCTCCTAGAACATTGGAGGTTGAATGGCACCCTCCCACATAAGCTGCCCTTGTTCCTGAGAGCGCCCCATCAATGCCCTGAGCTCTTCTCAGTCCAAATTCTATCACCTCATCGCCCTTTGCGGCGGCGCAAATGCGAGATGCTTTCGTTGCAATAATTGTTTGAAAATTAATGATATTTAGAAGAGCGCTCTCAAGAAGTTGCGCCTGTAAAATAGGCCCTTTGACGCGAAGAATTGGTTCATAGGGAAATGCTAATGTCCCCTCAATCATTGCATCAACATCGCAAGAAAATTTTATATTTCCAAGATAGTCTAAAAATGCACGTTCAAATAATTTAGACCCATCACTCGTTACAAGTCCTTGCAAATACTTTAAATCAGATTCATCAAACTTGAAATTACTCATAAAATTTATCGCTGTTTCAAGACCTGCGACAACTGCAAAGTTCCCATTAAAAGGTTTTCTTCTAAAATTAAGATGAAAAACAGCTTCACGGTCTTGCATTCCAAGCTTCCATTAGCCATATGCCATCGTAAGCTCATAAAGATCTGTGAGTAGTGCGAGTGAAAAACGCGTATTATGATCAGTGATTGGTTTGGCCGTCTGGTATTTTTTCTATACCAGGAGTATAGTCAATTCCATGTTTTTTAAGAATCTCTTGTTTTAAGAGCTCGAGTTTATTGATTTCCTCTTGATATCTAGCAGCAATTTCTTGACTCGTATCCGCATCATTCCAATACCGCCTAGCATCCATTAGATTTTGACTATTAAACTGTAAACGATCTCCTTGATTTTGAGCTCTTGCAGCTTTAGCAAGCTCCAAATTCTTTAGATTTGTAAGTTTATCAATCGCAGCATCAATACCTGCAACATCTTGCCGCCATTTAGGTATTGTTTTCACAAAAAACGGGAGGTCTAAAAAGGAAGCATTTAAAAAATTTGCCGATATTAAAAACAGTCCAATCATCAAAATTCTCATATACAAATACCTTTAGTAGCATTACTTCTTGATATAGTCGATTAACTCAATCGAGTCTAAGATTTTTTTCCCTAAATCCCATCCAAGCTTGAACAGGATTACCAAGTCATGATATATTTACGCTATGAAATCTCGATTTTTCTTCTGCATATTTTTCTCCCTATTTTCCCAAGTTTTTTCCTTAACCCTTAAGGATAAGCTACAAAACGCCCTACCCGGAGACTATATTGTTACACAGCAAAATAGTGTATATAGCCTTCTGACTATTCATAAAATTCAAGCAACTACTGTCATTCTTGAGGAAATATCTATTCCGGCTCATAAAGTATCAGCTTCCAAAATGCATTGGAAAAACTGGGTAGAAAACAAAGCTCCAGGACATAGTTCATGGATTATGTATGAAATTGACCTAAAAAAAGGACTTTGCCTCGAGTCTTACTCTTTTTCAAGAAATGCCTTCTTAGCGCAAGGCGGCAGTGACAACTTCATAGTTACTCTACTTGAGCTACCACTTATTCTACTTGAGGAATCTTTGCAAAAAAAAATTGGTCCCTCTCCTCCCTTCGGAGAGCCCGATTTAAGAAAAACATGGAAACCTAAACAATACATTGAAGGGATCAAGTGCAAAACTACTCAATTTAATGCATACAGAACTGTATGGCCAAAAGATAGAACGGAACTTTCTCAAAAACAGGTGGATCTCTATTTTGACGCCTTAAATCCTGATTTCCCCTTTCCCTATTGGATGCAAATCACAGATGGCAGTTTATCATTCAAAATGCATGCAGTAGACTCCGGCCGGGGTTTGACCTCTCCTCAAAAACACTTCCCTAAAAAAGCTCCTGAATTTGTCGGAAATGCAAAAAAAATAGACGGAGCCTACCGATTAACCTTAAAAATATCCCCATCATTTGGAACATTTAAACTCTACGCTCTAGATGTAAATGCTTCAAAAAGGCAATCCATACAAATCCCCTTCGATATTAACTACCACCAAGAATCATCACTTGCCCATATCGATATTCAAGAAGAAAATCTAAATCATTTACTTCAAAAAGAGCATGACTATATTTTTGTAGCCATATCTCAAGAAGAACCAGATCTTTACGCTGAAACTAATGCAACTTTTGCACTTATAAACAAGTAATTAAGCTTTATTTCACACATCTTTACTAGCTAACTTAACACATTAACTAACAATAGCTTACAATCAAAAACACCTCTTTATAAACCCCTAAACTCTTCTTTAAACACTCTTTACAAAAAAACTATCAACATATTTTCCACATTGTCTATAACAAGAATATTTTGTAAACTTATGGGGCTATTAACAATCGCTTGGAAAAATTCATGAGTAAAAACTCCCTCTACAAATTGAAAAAATCTAAAGAGATTTTACTGCAAACATTTAGACGCTATAAACGAAAAAAAAATACGTTACTTGTAAATGATACTGAAGAAATAAAAACCGCTCTCCTAGAACTACAAGAAAGAATATTAGAAGAAGATCGAAGAGGCGCTGATGAATCCGCAAAACAAGTAGAAACACTTGCTAAAATCTTCCTACCTAAAAGCTCAGTTCTAAAATTTGTCAACTTTATTGGAGCACTACTCTTTGCTCTATTCGTAGCAGTCCTTGTAAGGTCCATGCTCATTGAACCCTACGAAATTCCATCTGGCTCCATGAGACCGACACTTCAAGAGCAAGATAGGCTTGTTGTAACAAAATCGGATTTTGGAATAAATATTCCCCTATTACCTAAACATTTTTATTTTGATCCAAGCTTAGTAAAACGCGCAGCGACTTTTATCTTTACCGGTGCAAACATGGATATTCACGATGTCAATACGATGTATTTTTATCTCTTTCCAGGAAAAAAGCAATTCGTAAAACGAATGATGGGAAAACCTGGCGATACACTCTATTTTTATGGAGGGCGCATGTATGGAATAAATAAAGACGGCTTGGATATTTCCAAAGAACTTCAACCATCAAGCCTCGATCACATAAACCACGTCCCTTTTATCCATCTAGATGGGAAAGTCATTGCCAACAAAAAACTTTCAGATGGCATTTTCTCCCCTATCTATTTTGCGCAAATGAACAAGCAAATAGCAAAAATGGAAATCACTCCTTTTCATACAATTAAAACCGAACTGCTTACAAAAAAAAGCAATCCCTTAATCAAGCACTATTTCGACCTATGGGGCTTTAAAAATTATGCAGTGGCAAGACTTTTAGCAGCAAATGATTTAGATTCCTCATCAACGATTAGCGGCGATGCATCTCTATACTTAGAGCTTATTCATCATCCAAATTTAGAAAATGCAAAAATTGAGCGCGATCCCTATGGAAGGGTCCGCCCAAGCCTTGGGTATAACAAATCGATCATTCCTCTAACGGAAAAACATCTAAAAACGCTATTTAACAATCTCTATACAGCTCGTTTTGTGATAAAAAACGAAGCTGGGTATAGATGGGGCTCTTCAAGAAAAAAAGACACCCGTTTTGCTCCAGAATTTATTGGCGTACCTAATGGAACCTATGAATTTTTTGACGGCACAGCCTACCAAATAAAATGGGGTGGTATAAAAGAAAAACTCCCTCCAAATCATTCCCTCTATACTTTTAGTCCAGACCGCATTCGGATATTTTTTAATATTGGAATGGAATTTGACAAAAGATTCCTTCCAGAATTTGCAGGGCCGAATTTATTTTCCTCAAGATATGCATTTTTTAGAGAGGGTGACCTATTTGTGATGAACGCTCCCCTTTTAGAGAAAGGAGATCCTGAAATCGATCTGTTTATCCAAAATGAACAAAAGAAAAAAAGTATCGCATCAAGCTATAGCCCCTATTTCCCATTTATTGATGAAGGCGCTCCCCTTCTTGAAAACGGAGCACTTGATACACGCCTCATCAAAGAATATGGCATGACAGTTCCCGATAAGGAGTATCTCGCACTTGGAGATAACTACGCAAATAGCGCAGACACAAGGGATTTTGGATTTGTGCCAGAAGACAACATTCGCGGCGCACCGGCCTATATTTTTTGGCCCCCCGGCCCCCGTTTTGGACTGATCAATCAACCCCGCTATCCCCTATTTTCTTGTCCAAATGTGATAGCCTTTTCTTTGACAATCCTTCTCATCGTTGGATGGTGGATTATTCATAAAAAGCGCAATAGGTTACCAATCGATTTTGACTAGATCGTATTACAAAAAAAGAAAGATGGTTTTATAGGTACGCCGATTGCCTATTAGCCAATGCGATCCATAGCTTGCTGGAGCCTTTCCTGAGAATCAAACACATGGCTCTCACCATATTGAGTATCCCGAGGCTCAATAATTACCCCAGCTCCTATCGCTAAGTCATAAATGTGTCCGTAAACAGCGTTTTTTTGTTCGAGACTTAGTTGGAAAAACCGATAAGCTGTGGCTGCACTAATAGAATTATTTTCGAGTTGGGACAGCTTTATTGGCAACTGGCTTCTTTCTAATGTATCGGGAAGCGCTGTTAGCTGATTCTGTTCGAGAACTAAAACCCTTAAATTCGTAAGCTGACCGATTTCGGGGGGAAGCTCTGTTAGATGATTCTGATTGAGAACTAAACCCGTTAAATACATAAGCTGACCGATTTCAGGGGGAAGCTCTGTTAGATGATTCTGACCGAGAGATAAATACGTTAAATTCTTCAGTAGACCGATTTCAGGGGGAAGAGCTGTTAGATGATTCTCAGAGAGAACTAAATACGTTAAATTCGTAAGCTGACCGATTTCGGAGGGAAGCGCTGTTAGATGATTCTGATTGAGATATAAACCCGTTATATTCGTCAGCAGACCGATTTCAGGGGGCAAATATCGAAGGTTTGAATTACTTAAGTTGAGATAATCCATATTTTTTACAGCAGGATTCTTCTCAATCCAAGTTCTAAGCTGCGATCTGATATCGGCTAAAGGTAGATCTCTAAAATCCTGCTGAGTTAAATGATCCTCACCACCTGGTAGATGACTCCAGAATACTAAAGTAGAGGAGATTTTGATTGCATTTTCTGCCTCTATAAATCGCTCGACGGAGACGCGCGGTAAGTGAGGTGCTATATCTGGAAGAACTAACCGTAATGTCTGCCTATAAATTTCTTTAATAGCCGGTAAATCTATAGCTAGATTAAAGGGTTGTCCTGGGTTTAGATGCTGAAAAACCTGCAGCAATTCACTGTTTACTACCGCACGTGTTTGCCCTTGCCACTCTCTTAATACTAAGTTTGTAGCTGCAGGGTTTCCCACGTATTCTAATATACGTTGTTGAACCTCAGAAGGGAAGATTGAAAAAGTATTTACATTAGTCGGAATAGTTGGATTAACCATTTAATTACCTATTTATTATTAATAATTAAATTATAACAAATAAAGCAATTAGATTAAATACTTCGATTAATTAAAATAATTAGTTGCATTACTATTAAATCAAAGGA
>DAOWHK010000071.1 GCA_030641465.1 Parachlamydiales bacterium
CGATCTGGATTATCCCAATTGGAGGTCTATGTACTGCTATTTTTGTTGGGTGGTATATGGATAAAAATATTAGATATAAGGAATTCATGTCAGGAAATAACGCTAAATGGCTGTTTAAACCCTGGCTGTTTTTTATGCGTTTTATTGTGCCACTTACGATTTTATTAATCGTCATTCAAAAAAGTGGATTGTTTAATTTCGATATTTTAATGAGTAATTAATACTATGAATCAAGTAAGAGAGCACTGGGGATCGCGCCTTGGCTTTATTTTAGCTGCGATTGGATCTGCAGTCGGCCTTGGAGTTCTTTGGAAATTTCCGTATACCGTTGGACAAAATGGAGGGGGGATCTTTCTTTTTCTCTATTTTCTTTTTGTTCTCCTGATTGGAATTCCTGTTTTTATTGGAGAGCTTCTTTTAGGAAGGCACTCTCAGAGGGCAGCAGTTGGCACGTTTACAGAGCTTAGTAAAGATCGTCCTAGTTGGAAAATTAGTGGCTGGCTTGGGGTAATCTCCTCTTTTTTAATCATGTCTTTTTATAGTGTGATTGCTGGTTGGGGCATGAGTTATGTCTTGATGTCTCTTAGTGGATTTTATCAAAATCTTTCCTCAAAAGAGATTGGGGCCGTATTTGATACGCTTTCGCATTCTGGAAGTGTGACCGTTTTTTGGCATTTTCTTTTTACCTTGATCACCATGTCGATCGTTCTCTCGGGTGTACGCAAAGGGATTGAATTTTGGTCGAAAATTATGACAAGGGCCCTTTTTGCTCTTCTACTCATATTGTTTTTTAATAGCATGCGGCTTTCTGGATTTGGGGAAGCAGTTTCTTTTATTTTCTATCCAGACGTCTCAACGTTTAAGTTTTCTAGTGCTTTGGAAGCTTTGGGTTTAGCTTTTTTCACCCTAAGTTTAGGGCAAGGAATCATGATTAGTTATGGCAGCTACATGAAAAAATCCGAAAACTTGCCAGCGATGGCGGGAATTGTGGGCATTTCAGTGATTATTGTGGCAATCCTTGCAGCGCTTACAATTTTTCCTGTAATCTTTACTTTTAACCTGTCGCCTCAAGCAGGATCTGGGCTTATATTTAAAACGCTTCCGTACCTTTTTGCACAGATGCCAGGAGCACTTATTTTATCAACGCTCTTTTTTACTCTCTTTGTTTTTACAGCGCTTACTTCTTCCATCCCATTTATTGAAGTTGTTGCAACGAATTTGATGGAACTCAAAGGGTGGTCTAGAAAGCGCGCAGTAATAACTGTTGCAGCCTCAACCTTTGCATTTGGCATTCCATGTGCGCTTTCTGCATCGGGAAATATGTTTCCATCTTGGACAAATATCTATGGGATTAATTTTATGGAAACGATCGAGAGGCTTGTCTTTATTTGGATCGTTCCTGTTTGTGGCCTGCTCACTTCAATCTTTATAGGGTGGGTGCTTGATCGAAGGATAGCGGCTTCGGAGTTTCATTCAGGCACAAAGTGGCACTTTCTTTTTAAGCCATGGTTTTTCTTTATGCGCTATATTGTTCCACTTACTATCGTGCTAATCATCGTGCAAAAAAGTGGGCTTGTAGATTTTGATAAATACATCCGTTTTTAACCAAACCATCCGCTAAAAAAGCCTCCTTGATCTGGGACGGGGAATACAATGGTACCAGGGTTTGCTGCAGGTGGAGGTGCATCAACTAATACCCCGTCACCTCCTATTGTGCTTGAACCATTTGATGCTTGATCGTCTGCAAGAATAGTTAAATTAGAAGAAGTTCTAGATAAAAGTCGAACCAAAACGCCGTCATCGCTTGCATATTCGGAATCACTATCATTTGTGCCGGTAGCAAGTGTGTCTTGAGGGATGTCTTCTGACTCCACGATCTCTACAGGATTTGTTAAAAGAAAGCCCGTAAAGTCTAGGACTTTATAGCAAAAGACCCCTCCAAGAGTAAGTAGCAGAGTTTCAGGGAAGGAAACAATCGCAGTGAAAGATGCTCCAAGTGTTCCTGTCGCAGCTAATGCAACGGTCGTAACTGGGTGCATTCCAATCCATTCTGCGTAACTGGGGCTCATTCTTTCATTGCTTGCTAAGACTTCTACTTGAGGATTTTCCAATACATTTGCAAAATGAAGAGTTTTGTAGCACAGGATTGAGCCAAAGGTGATTAACATCGTCTCAGGAAAGGTAAAAATTGTTGCAAAAGAGGCTCCAGTGGACCCTATGGTAGAGATTGCAAGCGTTGAAATTGGGTGGGCTCCCATCCAATCTGCGTAGCTTGTGCAAGTTGTTTCTGGGGCAACAGCTGGAATCATTTTCTTTCTCCTTGTAATGTGTGACTATCAAATTTCTTTTTGAAAGGGTTTATGGTAAATAAAAAATTAATATTTGCCTAATCCTTTCTTAACAATTTATTAGAATCATTGTCGTTGTTATGAGGCCAAGTCTTTGGTATAATTATAGTCGAATGTATTATTATGACAGGCTGCGTGATGTTTTCTACTTTTTTTAATTCTCGAGAAACCTTAGGAAGCCTTCCTATTAGCTATCCTATAGAGTTAGAGGCTCATGTTAATAAATTAAAGGAATGTGACGAAGTTCTTACAGATTTATTTCTTGTCATCAAAGAAAAGATTACCCTAAAAGTCACTGAGAAGGGTGTTTCTTCTGCATGTTTTAGACCAGATAGTCGTGAAATTTGTCTTAATCCCAAAGTATTAAAAGAAAAAACATTTGATAATCAAATAGCTCTAATAATTTTTGAGTTAAATAATGCAAAGAATGCTTTGCGTATTCAGAAAATTTTTAATGAAATCAAAAGTCTTTCAAGAAATGAGTTTGTGAATAGTATTGCAAAACTTGAGCATGAAACAATTATTTCTACAAGTTGGTTTATTCAAAAACTAATAAAACGAAGTTTTCTTGGCGAAGGAACTGATTTTAATGAAGTTATGTTTCGAGATTTTAAGCGCTATTTTTTATATTCGCAAGTAGAAGGGGGGTATGTTGATGCTATAGCAAATTGTTGGGACGTTGAGCACTTTGTACCTAGGAATTCTTTTTCCAGTTGGCAAGATCCCCTTTCAAGTAGCGATGAAAAAAGACAATTAGCTCAATTAATTTCCTGTCATGCAGTAGGTGCTTGGCAACCTCTGCCAGAAGAGGGCACAGCTCTTCGGCATAACTACGAATGGTTTATTAGACTGTAAGGAGTTTTGTGATGACCTCTTCAAGCTCTTTTGGAGACTGGAATTTTGGAAGCAGGATGCTCCCTTTTTTTCCATTGCTTCTTTCTACTGTTAATATATGATTTTTAAATTGCAAAAGGCTAATTGAGTTTTGATTTGCTATGATCCTAAGCCTTGTTAAGTGGTAGAGGAAAAGAGTGGGTTTTGGAGGAGTTCCAAATCTGTCTTCAAGTTCATGTAAAATGTTATCTGCGTCATCAAGTGTCGTAATTTCTCCAAGCCGATGATAAATTTCAAGCCTGAGGCTCGTTTCAGGGATATAACTTTCTGGTAAAGAGGCATCAAAGGAAAATTCCATTTTTGTTTCGAAAAATGGGGCATTGTTCTTTTTCTTCAAGGCTTCAATTGCGCGCTTTAGAAGTTTGCAATAGAGATGAAATCCGATTGTTGAGACATTTCCCGATTGCCGCGTTCCTAAAAAGTCGCCAGCGCCCCTAATTTCTAAATCTCGCATGGCAAGTTTCATCCCCCCTCCAAAGCCTGTAGTGTCGACAAGTGCTGTGAGTCTTTTTCGAGAAATTTCAGAAAGTTCCCGATTTTTTGGGGTAAGAAAATAAGCATACGCAGGTTTATTCCATCTGCCAACACGCCCGCGAAGCTGGTATAGTGCTGCCAGACCAAATC
>DAOWHK010000074.1 GCA_030641465.1 Parachlamydiales bacterium
GGAGATGATAGAACCAAAGCAATTGGATGCTTCTAATAGGGGACGTAAATACAAGTTATCAGATCGATATGAAGGATTATTGAAATAATTATCGAGAGTATCTGCTCTAAAAGGCGCCAGGAAAAAGTTCTCTTTCCTGATAAATATTTCCATGATACAGATGGAGAAATTAAGAGAGTGAGCATGTGCAAAAAAAAATTCTGTTTTTTACTCAAAATCCTCCTTTAGATAAAGATGCAATTCATATTTGGATGGGAAAGACAAAGCTTTCTCATGAAATGCAACTGCGTCATTTATTAGAGTTGTATTTAGGATTTCCTCCACCAAAGTTTGTCACAAATTCTAAGGGCAAACTCTATCTTCCCGATTCCCCCCTCCATTTTAATCTATCAGATAGCAAAGAATGGCTCGCTATTGCTTTTAGCTGGGAGGCTCCTGTTGGTATTGATATTGAAACGATTCGTCCAATTGAGGAAATGGATCAATTCATCATTGATTATTTTTCCAAAGAAGAGCAGGCCTACATCAAAGAAAAAGATAGCATTGTACGGCTTTTTGAAATTTGGAGCCGAAAAGAGGCGTGTTTTAAGGCAATGGGGATCGGGCTACAAGATGATATGGACCGCTGGAATTGCTGCGGAAAAGATTGGATTTTTGTAAATGAAGTCTGGGTTAAATCCCTTCCAATAGGAAATAATTTGGCAGCAGCTGTTGCAATATATCAATAACGATAGAGGAATATATGCTCGAAAAAGATAAAAAAAAGCTTCTTCAATTAGCAAAGGGCCCTGAAAATCCTTTTCCTAGAGATAAAAATGTCGTACAAGTTTTTGAGGAAATTGTAAAAAAATATCCAAGTAATATTGCTTTGCAATTTTCTGGGAACTCACTTAGTTATTCTGAGTTGAACGAACGTGCAAATCAGGTGGCGCGCCACCTTCAAAAATTAGGAGTCAACAAACATGAATTTATTGGGATTTATTTAGAAAGGTCCATAGATCTATTTGTGGGAATCTTAGGCATTTTAAAAGCAGGAGCTGTTTATGTTCCAATTGACGCTGATTACCCAATGGATAGAAAGCGATGCATGATTGAAGATACAAAATTAAAGATTCTCATTACTAGTCGCTTATTTGAAAATCAATTTCCGAAAGAAAAGCTCCATTTACTTTTTATGAATGAACTTAGGATTGGAGGGTCTTCAGAAAACCTTAATATTCAAGTGGATCCAGAGGATGTGGCTTTTATAAACTATACTTCGGGAACGACGGGAAAGCCTAAAGGTGTAGTAATCACTCACCTCGCTATTAATCGATTAGTGATCAATCCAAACTGGATAACTTTTTCTCCAGATGATCGGTTTTTACAAATTTCGAATATTTCTTTTGATGTTCTTGCCCATGAACTTTGGGGGTCGTTATTAAATGGAGCAACTCTTTGTATTTATCCGCAAATTACTCTCTCAGTAGATGAACTTGGTAAATTTATTGTAGAAGAAAAAATTACCCAGATTGTTTTTACATCTAGATTATTTACTCTAATGGTAGAAGATACTTTAGAATCTTTAAAAAATGTGCACTATATTTGCTCTGGTGGTGAAGTGATGTCAGTAAAACATGCAAAAATTGCCGCTCAAAAACTTCCCCTATGTTCTGTGATCAATGTTTTTGGACACACTGAAAATACAACGTATACAACAGCTTATTCTATCTCAAATACAAAAGATTTAAAAAATGAAGTTCCAATTGGGACCCCAATTAGAGGAACCACAGCGTATATTTTAACGGAAAATCTAGAGCTTGCGCCATTTGGGGACTCTGGAGAGCTGTGCGTTGGAGGAGATGGAGTTGCAAAAGGTTATCTTCATCAAAAAGAGCTAACAGCGGAAAAGTTTATTCCAAATCCCTATGGAAAAGGAGTGTTATATCGGACAGGGGATCTTGTGCGCTACCTACAAGATGGGAATATCTCCTTTTTAGGGCGCATTGATTCACAGGTCAAAATTCGAGGTTTTCGCATTGAACTTAGTGCAATTGAAGAGACAGTTCGCGCATATCCACATGTATCTGATTGTGTAGCGATTGTACGCACAGATACGCCAGAAGATAAACAACTTGTCGTTTACATCGAATCAGGGCGAAAGAAGATTGGAGCTGAAGATTTAAGAGATTGGGTTTCATCCAAGCTTCCATCTTATATGGTCCCAACCTTTTTCATTTTTTTATCTCGATTGCCGATGACTCCTAATGGGAAAATTGACAAAAAAGCTCTACCTCCACCTTTTACTAAAACCTCAAAAAAAGGATTTTTTCAGACAGAAACTGAGCGTTTAATTGGTGCAATATGGGCAAGAATTTTACATCGGGAAGCAATAGATCGAGAAGATCATTTTTTTAAAATTGGCGGCGATTCAATTCAAGCAATGCAAGTGATTTCACAAATAAAAAAAGTTATCGGCTGTGAACTTTCTACAGCCACTTTATTTCAACATCCCAATCTATCCGACTTAGGAAGTGAAATCGATGCTCTAAAACAAATAAAACAAGAAAAGATACCAGAGCGAAATAAAAACGTTCCTCTACTTCTTTCTTTAAATCAAGAATCGATTTGGATGATGGATCAATTGATGCCATCGAAACTTCTTTATATGATTTTATATGCTTATCGAGGAACAGGAGAAATAGATGCTTTCAAACTTCAAAAATCGCTAGAAAAGATCATTGAGCGCCATGAAATTTTACGAACGTGTTTTATTAAAAAAAATGAATTACTAGTTCAACACATTGAACCTAAAGGGAAAGATTTTTTTCTAACATTCAAAGCGAAAAACGAAAAAGAAGCAACCAAGCTGATGCAAGAAAAAATGATGCTTGGAATGGATTTAACAAAGTTGCCCCTTTTACAAGCAATTCTAATTAATATTTCCGATAGCAAATTTATTCTAGGTGTTCGCGTCCATCATATTATTTTTGATATCCTTTCCTATGCAAATTTCTTTAAAGAATGGACCTCATTTTATGAATCCAAAGATCTTCCTAAGCTGCCTATTCAATATGGTGACTATGCAATGTGGCAAAGAGACTTGATCAAAAAACCTGAAATACAAACTCAACTAAGTTATTGGGTAAAGTATCTAAGTGATGCTCCAAATCTTCTAGAATTACCATGGGATAAACCAAGACCACCAAAATTTTCAGGAAATGGTGCTGCAATAACTGCTCTTCTGCCTAAACAATTAGAACAAGATTGTAAAACCTTAGCAAATCAAGAAGGGGTCACTTCTAATGTTTTTTATCTTGCAGCTTTTAAAATTCTTCTCTCTTTTTACTCTGGAAAAGAAGATGTGATTGTTGGGACTCCTTTTGCAAATCGAACTAAGCATGAGCTTGATCCTTTAATCGGCTATTTCCTGCAGATGTTTATCATTAGATCCAATTGCGAGGGGAGTCTGTCCTTTACAAAATTCCTAAAAAATATCAATGAGCATATGTTAAATGCTTATGAAAACTCTGACGTTCCTCTTGAGCTAATCATTAACAAACTAAATCCAGAAAGAGACCCAAGTTTTAACCCTCTTTTTCAAGTTCTTTTTGTTTTCGAAAATATCTCAAAGACTACTATTCATTTTGAAAAAGCAACCTTGCATACAATGCCTTTTGAAGCCAATATTTCCAAAGTTGATATCACGCTGTTTATGGTAGAGCGAGAAGAGGAACTTGAATGCCGCATCGAATACTGCAGTGATCTTTTCGAAAAGGAAACAATAGAGAGGATGTTACATCATTTTCAGACTCTTTTACAAAGCATTGTAGAAAAGCCAAACGAAAAAATCGAAAGGCTTTCAATTTTAACACAAGAAGATTTGCAACAAATAACAGTAGAGTTCAATGACGTGGGTAGTAACTACCCTAAAGATCAATCTGTTTCTTTTCTTTTCGAAAAAGTAGTCCAGCAGTGGCCGGGTAAAGAAGCTCTATTTTTTAATGAAAAGACGACAAGCTATATTGAGCTCAATGAAAGGGCAAATCAACTCGCAAGACATCTTCAAAAATTGCATGTTCATCCTAAAGAATTTGTAGGCGTATTTTTAGAGCGTTCTGATGACTTAATTGTAGCAGTCCTTGGTATTTTAAAACTAGGCGCTGTTTATGTGCCAATAGATCCTAGCTATCCGCTTGATAGAAAACTCTATATGATTGAACATACAGCCATAAAGGTTCTTGTTACAGAGTCGGCCTTTGAAACGCAGTTTTCTTCAAAAAAGCTCAACTTATTTTGTATAGACAAAGAATATTTAAAAGACTACGACAAATCAAACCTTAAAGTAAAAATTGATCCTCTAAGTTTGGCGTATATCAATTATACTTCTGGTTCAACCGGCACACCAAAAGGGATCGAATATCCCCATCTAGGACTTGTACGTCTTCTTAAAAATCCTACTTGGATGAAGATTGGACAAAATGATCGAATGCTCCAGATTGCTAATGTTTCTTTTGATATGTTTGCAGCGGAAGTTTTTGGTGCTCTTTTGAATGGGGCCACGCTTTGCATCTATCCGCAAGGAGAATTTTCTTCTCTAGAATTAGGTCGTTTTATTTTAGAAAATAAAGTCTCTCATTTGTATCTTATAGCCCGCTTATTTACTTTAATGGTCGAAGAAGGGGTGAATTTTTTATCAAATGTCCGATTTTTTGGATCTACTGGGGATGTCATGTCGGTAGCCCACGCAAACATTGCATATGACACTCTCAAATCCTGTCAAATCGTGAATCTTTATGGACCAACAGAAAATCATATTACCACCGCGCATACTGTAAAAGAAAAGGACGTAAATAGAGTCTCCATTGGACGTCCCGTACAAGGGACGCAAGTATATATCCTGAATTCTAGGTTAAAGCCAGTGCCACTTGGAGTTCATGGAGAGATTTGTATCGGTGGAGAAGGTCTTGCAAAAGGATATTTGAAAGATCCTAAGCGCACAAAGGAAAATTTTGTTGAAAATCCATTTGCTGAAGGGGCACTCTACCGCACAGGGGACTTGGGTCGCTATCTTCCAGATAAAACGCTAGAGTTCCTAGGAAGACTTGATACACAAGTGAAACTTCGAGGATTTCGAATCGAACTTGATGAAGTGGAGGTAATGCTCCGAAAGCATCCACAAGTTGCAGATTGCATCGCAATTGTAAAGAAAGATGAGTTGCATACAAAAAATCTTGTTGTATATATCGAGCCGAAAGCAGGAAATGAGGTTGCAGGTAAGGACCTTCGTGAGTATTTAAGCACAACACTTCCCAAGCACGCTGTTCCTCGTTATTTTGTTATTTTACCTAAATTTCCTCTTACCCCAAATGGTAAAGTCGATCGAAAAAA
>DAOWHK010000205.1 GCA_030641465.1 Parachlamydiales bacterium
TAGTACAACTTTCATAAGGGATGCTGAAACCAAACTGCTCTCTTCATTTTCTGCAAAAAGAACTTTTCCATTCGTAGTATTCACAATCATTATGGATGCGCTCGCATGCTTCATTCCAGGGAGCGTCTTTAGCTCATTAAAAACCTTTTCTACCTGGTCTGTGGATCCAGCAAAAAGCCCACCCATACAAATGAAAAAAAAGAAATATCGAAAAATCATAAATAAGAGATTACAACTAGAAAAATAATTTAATCAACAATAAAATTCATCTCACTAATATCAAATAACTTACGAAATTATTTACTATTTTATTCTTCTAGTTCATTGACAGGAATAAGCATACTGATTAAAACGAAATTTTATGAATATTATAAATTAATGAGAGTCTGATGAGCGTTGTAAAAAAATTAACAAAGCATGGAAATAGTTTTTGCTTAATTCTAGATAAAGCCTTAGTGCAACTTGTGGGCATTGAAAGTGATACTTTAGTGGAAATCTCCACTGAAGATGGCAAGGAATTGATCATAAAGCCTATTAATGACGAAGAAACCATTGAAAAGTATAATAAACGGAAAGAAAAGACGAAGATATAAATATTAGTGCTACTTACTCTATATCTCTCTATAGGATCTTTCTGATCTTTAAAATTTATTAATAATTTTCTTTTCAAAAAAAGTCTAACTTCTTAATCTCCGACTATCTTTTTCTCTTATTCTTTCCTTAAAGGAGGTCGAAAAGTGAATATTCGATTAGTCAAGAATCTTATTTTTATAAGCATCCTTTTTTCTTCCCTTTGCATTAATGCTGCAGAAAAAAAGGGTGACAATCAAGCAACGATTCCAGTTGTCGATATGAGGGATTACTATAATCCTAAAACGCACGCAGAGTTTGTAGAAAAGGTCTCTAAAGCATTGCAAGAGTTCGGTTTTTTTGCCGCAATCCATGCAAAAGTCGATTACAACATGATTGAAAAAGCGTACGCCTCCGCAAAAGATTTTTTCTCCTTAGATACTTCAATCAAAATGCAATATAATGCGTCTTGCACAAGTGGACAAAGGGGATATAGCCCTGTTGGAAAGGAAGAAGCTAAAGGGAGGAGCTGCGGAGATTTTAAGGAATTTTATCATATTGGCAGAGCATTATCTGAGGAAAAAATTAAATCCCTTGGATACTTCAGAAATGTTTGGCCAAAAGAAGTGAATCTTAAAGACCCTATGACATGTCTCTTTCATGAACTTGAACATTATATGATTCCAATACAACGGGCGATAGCCGAAGCAATTTATCAAAAGGAAGACTATTTTAATGATATGACAATAGAAGGCGATGTACTTCTTCGTGTGATTCATTATCCTCCATCCAATTGCATGCATGAAGAAAAAGGCGTATGGGCCGCCGAGCATACGGATATCGATCTTATTACAATACAACCGATTGCTACGGCAGAAGGCCTAGAAATACAAGATCAAAATGGAAACTGGTTTCAGGTAAAAGTTCCTAAAGATGCATTTATAGTCAATGCCGGCGATATGCTTGAAAATATCACAAATGGATATTTTAGATCTGCAAAGCGCCGCGTAGTTGCAGAACCTAACCAAAAAGATCGTTACTCTATGCTGCTTTTTATCCATCCGCGCCATGAAGATAGCATTGGGCCAATTGACGCATGTATTGCCCTAACAGGCGGAGAAGTAAAATATGCAAAGGCAACAAGGTGGGAGCTTCTTATGGAGCGTCTTGCAGATATAAACTTAGCAACACCTGATATGTTAAAAGAACTTGCAAACTCAGGCCTGATGGATAGACTTATTGAAGTAGGTAGAGCAAGTCCCGATGCCATGAAACGACTTGCAGATAATGATTGCTCATCTAATAATGTGAAAAACAATCTCGCAACCAAATAAGACCTTTTCTAAGAAATATGTTAACAGTAATCGAAATTTTTGGATGTATGTTTAGCAGCGGCACTCCGATGCATCCGCTGCTCATTCTTTTTGGCCTAATACTTCTTGCAATGAACCTTGCATTTCTTCTATCGATCTTCATCAAAAAAAAATCGAAGAATTCTTAAACGATCAAAGACCGGCCGGTCAAAGTATTTGTTTGTATGCTTGTTACCAAAAATGTAGTCTAGATTGCACCCTCTTTTACTCTTCGAGTAGTAGCAATTGGCCTGTTAAAAACAATTTTTTAATAATCACAATTATTAATCTTGAATAATGTGCAATGGATTTTCTTTATAATTATTTTCCACAAAAGGAGGATCAGATCTATAGCCGCATCCTTTAAGTATCTGAGGATAGGCAAAGCTCTCAATGATCGGCCACTGACGGCAGATAGTGGGTCTTAGGTGATAGTGACTACAAGATCCATCTTTTTTTAAATACCTACAGCCCATTACAAGCATTTGTTTTCCTTCATATTCATGAGGATGAGTGTCTCGGAGGAAAAAACCATAAACCTGCGTGCAAAAGAAGACAAAAAAACGGGAAATTATCCCTTTATCAGCTCGAATCAAAATATAGTGGCAGCAGTTTCCACGCCTTTTACACTTACCTTGTTTTTTAAAGGGTGGTCTAATAATTTTTTTTGCAATTTTTTGCGTAATCACATCCATCCAGATAAAGGGCACGAGGGTCACTTGCAGCGTCCACCTCATCCATGCGGGCACGTGAGATTTTGGAATGCCCCCTTTTTGCACTTTTGGAGCATCTGTTGCCTCGCCGGCTTTGCTTAGCAAATCGTATAGGGACTCATCGAGTATAGGTAATTGTTTCATACAAAAAATTTTAGGTGTCTCTGATTTCCTATACATTCTCTCGTAAATCTTTATTTCAGGGAATATCTTCCTTGATTTTTTCAGTTTTTATGATAAGATATGGACTCATGAGCACAAGTAATGACACAGCTTTAAACAAGTGGTATCAAAAACTCTGGCCTATTCAATCTTTCGAATTAAAGAAAATCGTCCCTCTTTTACTTCTAAAATTTTTTATCTCCTTTAATTACGCAATCCTCACCTGTTTAAAAGACACTCTTGTTGTTACGGCAGAGGGCTCTGGTGCAGAGGTCATTCCGGTGCTTAAAGGTTGGGTTGTACTCCCTGTAGCAATTGCCGCCGCTATTTTCTATTCAAAACTTTGCAATCATTTTCGGAGAACAACCATTTTTTATGCTGTCATTACAGCGTTTCTCCTCTTTCTTTTATTTTTTGCCTATTATCTCTTTCCCAATATCGAAGCTCTAAGTCCTCATGAGTCAGCAAATTGGCTAACAAGTATTATTGGAGAAAAGTTTAATCATTGGGTGGCTATCTACCGCAACTGGATCCCTACTGTTTTCTTTGTCAGCGCTGAGCTCTGGGGACAGCTCGTTATCTTCCTGCTTTTTTGGGGATTTACCAATCAAATTACAAAAATTGGCGAGGCAAAAAGAACGTATACTCTTTTTATTGCAGCAGGAGATCTAGCCTCGATGATGACAGGTTATCTTGTGCTCCACTACGTTAAAAAATATTCTGGCCTTGATTTTCGCTATACCCTGCAATCCCTTGTGCTTTTCATCTGCTTTTTTGGCATCTTAATCATGGGAGTTTTTTGGTGGTTAAATAAATATGTAATTAACGACACAAAATTCTATAACCCCATAGAAATCAAAAAAATTATCAACAGAAAAACCAAACTCTCTCTCACTAATAGTATAAAACATATTGCA
>DAOWHK010000224.1 GCA_030641465.1 Parachlamydiales bacterium
CTTTTGAAAATATTTATCTTCGTGGTAAAATATGTGGTATAACAATAGATCGAGAAGAAAAATCTAGTGCTAAATATTTAGAATTGGCGGAGCAACTTCAAAACTTACCAATTCAGATGGAAAAAGATGTTCAAGAGGCAATGAATCGAGTGGGTAAGATATTAGATAACGCTGATCAAGCTCTACGAATAAATGGCATGTGTTTCCTCAGTTTTGGACGCCAATATAATGAAGCAATTTCGGTTTTAAAAAGGGATATCGACAAACTTTTTGGTATAAGAGATCATGATGCTACATTAAGAAGACATTGCGAAGAAGTTGACTACGTTCGAAACGGAGATGATTTTGAAATAAGATTAAACTCAATAGGAAATAAACCTTTGATTACACAAACGAGCGCAGAGGGTGAAGAAGTACCGGTGCAAATGGGCATTGTCGATTTAATAGGCAGGGTAAAAGCTCATGATATCTTTTTGCAGTTGAATGAAGAGGAGACCGATAAGGTTTATGGCTTAATTTATCAATATGCTTTAGAGGATGGGGTGCAGATTGAGTCTTGGGATCATGAATATGGTCGCAATAATGCCTTTACTGATCTTGATCGTTTTTGTAGAGCAGTTAGCGAGGTCTCTTCATCAGATAAAGTTATCTAGAAGATTTTTTGAGTCGGAAATTGATGTGTTTTTCAAAAGCCCTGATTTAAGAGATTTTGAATATTTAATAGAGCTTTATAGACTGAAATGGATCCGTTTATAAAAAGTTCCATTTGTTTATTTTCAAAAGCCCTGATTTCAGGGCTTTTTTTATGGAGGAGCGCTCTTTTTACAATCCAGGGAATGAGGGCATTTACTGAGTAATGCTCTTTGATGAGGCGGCCAAGTTTTTGGAAGTCTTGTTTTATTTGGCTCTTTTGTAGAAGGGCTCCTTTTTCTAAAAAATTTCCGTTTAGAAATGCTGCGGCCGCGCCTGTTGCAAGGGAGGTGAGGTAGGTGAGAGCTGATTTTTTGTGGGAAAGGGTATCGTAATAAAAAGGTTTTTCTGCGCTAATTGCTTCAAAAAGGGACCCGTCTCCTGTACATCCGATGAGGGTATCTGTTAAATCCATGAATTTTAGAAAATCGTTATGGTCAATGTGTTTTGTTACGAAGATTCTTAGTGTTTTTCCGTTTTTGCAAAGAGGTAGGGTTGATTGGTAGGATGCATAGTATAGGATGATTTTTTTCACGCCAAACAGTTTGCAGGTGTTTAGAATTCTTTTCGATGTAAGGTCTGGAAGGGAAAAGAGGAGAAGATCAATGCTCCGCGTATCTTTTGCAAGGCCTTGAAGAAGGATGGATAGGTATTCTTCTTGTCCTTTTTTGCTTTTTGTATAGGCAAGGTTAAATGAGGTTTTTTGTTTATACTCTTTTAGGAGGGGGCTTTGCTCTTTCATCCAGCAGGCGATTTCTTGGGTTCCAATTTGAGTAAATGAGGTGATTTTTGGGATTTTTTTACTAAAAACTCCTTTTTCAAGGCAGTGGAATCCTAGGCTGCGACTTCCTGATTCTGGTCCAAAATCCTGCGTATGGATCATTCCGCACTCTCCGAGTGATTCAATTGTCGGAAGAGGAGACAGGTCTTTTAGGTGGGGGAATTTGGTTGGGGTTTCTATAATTATGCTTGCAGATCTTAAGGAATTCAGGGTTTTTTTTGAGGGGAATTCATACACAATTTTATGTGATTCTTTTCCGGTATAAGAGAGAAGATGGTGTTTATGGGGGTGCTTGATTTTACGATCTTTATGCAAAAAGAGTATAAAATCGAGTGTGATTTCTGGAAAAGCTTTTTGTAATATTGAGGCAATTTCAAGTTGAGCGTAGTAATCTCCATACCCTTCTATGACATAGGTGAGAAGGATAATATGGGTGTTTTTTGGTAAAGGGATGTTTTTGTAAAGACTCAAAAGTGCTGTATCGATATAACTTTTTTTGAGAGAGGGTAGGGGGTTGTTTGGGAGATGAAAGATAGGTTTTGGATGAGCTTCTTTTGGTAGTTTTAGCTCCTTTATCTCGCTCGGCGATAATAGATTTTCCAGGGACTTTTGAGGATGATTGGTTTGTAGAAATTGTTCTAGTGCATCATGAAAACTCATAATTTTTTTTTACACATTTTCAATATAAAGAGGTATAGTTATTATTTTGGAGGGAAATTATGAAAGTATTGATTGTGTACTATTGTACTTATGGAAATGTTTATAAAATGGCAAACTTGATTGCTGAGGGTGTTAGAGAGGTAAGTGGAGCGGTGCCTGTGATTCGCAAAGTGCCAGAGCTCATGCCAGCTGAGGTGATAGAAAAAAATGCAGATATGAAGGCAGGATCTGACTTGCAAAAAGATGTGCCGCTTGTGAGCCTTAAGGATTTTGAGGAAGCTTCGGCTTATGCTTTTGGAACGCCGACTCGTTTTGGAAATGTTTCGTCGCAGCTAAAAAATCAGATTGATCGGCTCAGCTCAATTTGGATGAAGGGCGGATTTGAAGGAAAGCCTGGAGGCGTTTTCACATCCACTGGCAGTTTACATGGTGGGCAGGAGACAACAGCTCTTACGATGATGGCGCCGCTTCTTCATCTTGGTATGGTGCTTGTTGGTGTGCCTTATTCTGTTCAGGAATTATTTTCCACAAAAGGGGGAGGCTCTCCTTATGGTCCTGGGCACGTTGCAGGAGGCGATAACAAGCGCGATATTGATCCAGAAGAGGCTGCTATTTGCACGGCTTATGGGAAACGCTTAGCAATACTTGGGCAAAAACTTTTATGAAACGTCTTTTTTTTGGATTTGAAGTTATAGCCCCTTGGAAAGAAAAATTCCCGGAGGGAAGGCTCCTTGATAAGGAGCATCGTCATATGACGCTTTGCTTTCTTGGAAACGTTCCATTTGAGAGTATTGAACCAAAGTTAAAGGGAATTCCAAGCCTACAGCTCGGTATGGTTGGAGTGTTTGATGAGATGCTTTTTCTTCCGGTAGCCGCCCTTCATGCGAAAACTTTTGGTACGCACGACCCTATTTCAGATTATCAAAAAAAGCTTGCAAGCTATCTTGGGATGAAAGATGAGAGGCCTTTTTTGCCTCATGTCACTCTTGCTCGGCTACCACTTGATAAAAAAGCTTGGGAAGAGGTGTTTTCTCCTCTTCCTTTTATGATACCTCGTTTGCATCTATATGAAAGTCTTGGAAATCTTAAATATGACCCGATTTGGACAATGGACTTTATTTTACCGTTTGAAGAATTTGAGCATGTTGCAGACATTGCTTTTCATATTCGAGGCAAAACGTTTGATGAGCTTTTTATTCACGCACAGCTAGCTCTTGCCTTTAAGTTTCCAAATCTTTTGCATTATTTGAGCAGAAAGTCTGTAGGATCAATTGATGAGATTGTGATGGCGATGGGAGAAATTGTAACGCGCGCAGATATTGCGGAAGGGTGCCCTTTTAAAGCTGTGAGCTATCACGGAAAAATGCATAAAATAGAGGATGGAATTATGCACTGGGAGATGATTGTCGATGTCTGATTTAGAAAAAATTGGTCCTGCGACCTATCTTGTGCCGAAGGTCGGTGGGATGCGCGTTCCAGGACTTTTGATAGCAACAGATGCGCTTATTTCTGAGATGGATATCGAGCGTCCACTCGAGCAGGTAAGAAATGTTGCCTATCTTCCGGGAATTGTGGGGCATAGCATTGCGATGCCAGATATTCATTGGGGCTACGGATTTCCAATTGGTGGCGTTGCAGCCATGGATATAGAGGAGGGGGTTATTAGCCCTGGCGGCGTCGGCTATGATATCAATTGCGGCGTAAGACTTGCGGTCTTGCCAATTCCCTACAAAGAATTTAAAAAACAGATGACAAAGGATCTTTTACAGCGTATTTATGCGCTTGTTCCCTCGGGCGTTGGAAAAGGGCAAAGAGGTAAGAGTGAGCTCTCAGATAGGGATTATCAAAATCTTCTAAGGCAGGGTGCTAAATGGTCCATTGAAAGGGGGATGGGATTTGCAAAAGATTTAGAGCATATGGAGAGCTTTGGCGTTATTGAAGGTGCAGATCCATCTGCCGTGTCACAGCATGCAAAAGATCGGGGAAAGAAGCAACTTGGAACGATTGGCTCTGGGAATCATTTTGTGGAAATTGGGGAAATACAAAAGATTTTTCTTCCTGAAATTGCAAAAGCTTGGGATCTTTCCGAGGGAGAGACATATATTCTTATCCACTCTGGATCGCGCGGCTTTGGGCATCAAGTTTGCCAAGACACACTAAACACTTTTATTAAAGGCGGGTTTGCAGAAAATCTTCCTGACAGGCAGCTTGTAGCGGCACCTATTAAGAGCGCTGATGGGCAGCACTATTTTGCTGCAATGGCAGCTGCTGCAAATTTTGCGTTTAATAATCGGCAGCAAATTTTGCATGAAGTAAGGCTTGCTTTTCAAAAAGTGTGTTCCATAAATCCTGAAGAGATTCGCTTGATTTATGATGTTTGTCATAATATTGCGAAATTTGAAACGCATGGTGGGCAAAAACTCTGCGTGCATCGTAAAGGTGCAACGCGCGCCTTTGGTCCAGGAGATTCTGAGCTCGCACCCATTTTTCAAAAGACTGGGCAACCAGTTCTTGTTCCAGGAGATATGGGACGCGCAAGCTATCTTCTGGCAGGCCTTGGAAATCCTCTGACATGGAGTAGTTGCTGTCACGGCGCTGGTAGAGCGAAAAGTCGCGTGCAATCGATGAAATCGTGGCAAGGAAAGGATTTAATTAAATATATGGAAAAAGAAGGTGTGTCTGTGATGGCATCCTCTGGAAGAACTGTTGCAGAAGAGATGCCTGATGCCTATAAAAATGTCGATACAGTCGTTGAGGCAGTTCAAGAGGCCGGCCTTGCAAATAAGGTGATTCGCATGAAACCTCAGCTAGTTATTAAAGGTTAAGTCTGGGTGCAAATGCTAGTGCATTATTAGTCAAATTATGGTAGACTATCAGACAGAATTATTAAAAAAAGGATATAATAATGGCAGCTGCTTCTCCTACATTATTTGATTTACCAACTGAGGTATTAGACGATATTTTTTCTAGAGTTGGTGATCCTATGATGGCTGCCGTTTCACGGAAATTAAAGCCAATTGTAGAAAAAGCAATAGAGGATCATCTCGAATCAATTTGTACGTATTTATCAGATCCTATTGAGGCAAAGCTGAGTCACGATAATGCAAAAGAACAATTTTTAACGGCATCAAGAGCGTATAAGATATTATTTGAATGCCCAAGAGGAATAGATCAGGGTGAAATGTTAGGCAAAGCTCACCCGTTGATTTCAAAGACCAGTCTTGAGAAAATGGCGAAAAAAATAGAGGATGTTGGAATCGCTCTACACATCTGGAACTGGCTCCCTGGGGGACCTGTCGCGTTAGGTTTACTAGAGCGGGGATTTTCCAAAGCGCAAATTGCTAATCATTTTAGTAGCTGGGTGGAAGGTAATGAGGGGGTGATGGCAAGCCGTCTGACGGTTTCTCTCGTGAACCGAAAGCTTCTTTCTTTTCCGAGGTCGATATTTGCATTAACGCTTACAAATATAGAGTCCATTAATATTGAAAATTGTGCATTAACGTCTATTCCATCTGAGATCGGCGATTTTGGATGTTTAAAGGAATTAATTCTACGAAATAATCAACTGCAGGAGCTTCCCGAATCAATAGGGGATCTTAAAGCTTTAGAAAGATTAATAGTTGAAAAAAATGCATTGCAAGCTCTTCCTTCTACAATATCGAGGCTTTTGAACTTACGAAGATTGAATGCTGCACATAATAATTTGACAACTCTACCAGATGAAATGAATAAGATGGTTAAATTAAATCAGATTTATTTAGAAGGAAATTGTTTAACAACAGTGCCTGCTCAAATTAGTCAGTTGCCAAATTTATTAACATTGTTGATTAATAATACTCCGGGATTGGATTTGCCTGAGGAAATACGGACTCACCGAGCGTTAAAGTTTAAAGAGGCTATCGAGCTTTTCAATCCTTGGAAAAACGTTGAACTTTCTCAATCGTCTGAGGATGATTTTCCGTAAGTGCTTCAAAAATTTCCTCTTTAAGAGTGACTCCATGTACGCCGATTTTATAGCACTGCTCAATTTGCTCTAGAGTTTTTATTGATGCTGCTAGAATTTTTGTTTTATATTGATATTTTTCGATGATGTCGACCATTTCCTTTACAGCAGTTGTAGCATTTTCTATTTGTGAGAAATAGGGGGCGAGATAGCTTGCTCCAGCTCTTGCTGCGAGTAGCGCTTGGAAGGGCGTGAAAATGACTGTTGCCATAACGGGAATGCCCAGATGATTTAGATGAGCAATTGTGATAAGACCTTCTTTTGTCACCGGCACTTTAATAATAATTTGGTCGGAAAGGTCGCAAAAAGTTTTAGCCTCATCAATCATTTTTTCATGAGTCTCTTCTGTGACTTGCATAGTGATGGGACCATTTTGCAGCTCAACAATTGTTTCGATCGTTTTTTCTGGGGAATCTTTTGAGGCTTTAAGAATGCTTGGGTTTGTTGTAACACCTGTTAGAAGTCCCATATTTTTTGCTCGCTTTATGAGATCGTAGTTTGTTGTGTCTAGCCAGATTTCCATTATTTTTTGCTTTCGCCTCGCTCTTTTGTAGTTTTTTCAAAGGACTCTCGAAGTTCACAAAAGTTTGCAATGAGAAGTCCAAAATCTTGCTTTCGAAGAGCAATGACGTCAACAGCTGTTTTGCACCGCACAGTTGCGTTGCGACTTTTTTGATTCAGTAGCGCCATTTCTCCAAAAAATTCTCCTTTTCCAAGAGTGCAAACAAGGTTTTGTTTCCCCTCTGTTTTTTTGAGAATTTCTACCGTTCCTTCGATGATGATATAGAGATAATCTCCAAAGTCTCCTTCATGAAAAATATTTTCTCCTGTTTCAAAATGCAGCTGAGCAATGCCCTGTGTTGGAGAAATTTTAAGTTGTACGGGCTCGATGGGTATTAATGTGTCGAGAAGCCAGGAAAGTCCAACTTTTACTTTTCTTCCAAATCCTGGAAGTTTCATCCAGTAGATAAGCCTCCAAAGGAGCCATGCAAACCATCCAGAAAATTTAAGGCATCCAAAAAGCTGGGCTACAGCTGACTTGTGACCGAGCGCACCGAGCATCCCGAGTGCTTCAAATTTAAATATTTTCGTTTTTTTCCCGTCGATGCTTGCAACAATGTTGCGTGCGAGGACTTTGGCTTCACGAATTGCAAATTGAGCGGTAGGCGGGCAAAAACCCTCGCTTTTTGCATGAGGGATAAGAGCGCAGTCTCCAAGAGCCCAGAGTTTTTTTTGTCCCTCGACAAGAAGATCAAGTCCGACTTTAATCTTTCCTTTCACATTTGGGAGAGGTAGCGTTTGGATAAGAGGGTTTGGCGAGGAGGGTACGGTGGAGATGATTGTTTTACTAAGAATTCTCTCACCACTTTCAAGGATTGCTTCTTCAGGTGTTGCTGTGATAAGCCTCTCTTCAAAACGGATTTCCACGCCCCGTTTTTGCAAAATTTTTGCAGCATATACTCCAAGAGAAGGACTAAGCTCTCGATCCATAAGTCGGTTTTTGC
>DAOWHK010000052.1 GCA_030641465.1 Parachlamydiales bacterium
GTTTTGGCGAGTTCATCAAGTTCTCCTGTAAAGATTTTTTTTTATAAATCGTTCATCTACGCGAAGTCAATCTAAATTTACAACATTCTTATTTATTTTTAGGGCGATTCATTTTATATTCCTACTCAAACATAACAATCAAAGTTGGTCACTAATGAAATACAAAATCCAAACCGATGCAGACGGCAAGCAAATACTTGAAACAGCGCTTATTGATTACGATCTCATTACTAATCCTCTTCTCAACAAAGGGATGGCTTTTACGCCAGAGGAAAGAGATGCTTTCGGACTCCATGGCCTCCTCCCCCCACAGATCTCTACATTAGAGCAGCAACTCGACAGGTCCTACAAAATATTTCAAAACAAAGCAACAGATCTAGAAAAACACATATATTTGCGAGATATCCAAGATTCCAACGAGACCCTCTTTTATTACTTCATAACAAAGCACATCACGGAATTACTTCCCTACATCTATACACCAGTTGTTGGACAAGGCTGTCAAAAATTTAGTCATATCTATCGAAGGCCTCGTGGGATGTTTATTTCTTATCCAAATCGAGATAAAATGGACCAAATCCTTTCGAATGCAAGGTTTAATAATATTAAAATGATTGTGGTATCTGATGGAGAGCGTATTCTTGGTCTTGGAGATCAGGGAGCTGGAGGCATGGGAATCCCAATTGGCAAACTCTCTTTATATACAGCAGCTGCCGGAATTCACCCTAGGTCCACCCTTCCTATTCTTCTAGATGTAGGAACAAACAACCCTGATTTACTAAATGACCCTCTCTATATAGGGTGGAAAAATCCACGTATCAGGGGCGAGGAATATGATAGATTCATAGAAACCTTTGTGACGGCTGTAAAAAAACGTTTCCCAAATGTTGTCTTGCAGTGGGAAGATTTTTCCCAGCAAAATGCCACAACAATACTAGATCGTTATCAAGACAAACTTTGCACATTTAACGATGACATCCAAGGAACGGCCGCAGTTGTTACATCAGCCCTAATTTCTGCAGTAAAAGTTGCAGGAGTGCCCCTTAATGAGCTACGCGTTGTCATGTCAGGTGCCGGATCTGCAGGATGCGGCATTAGCAATCTCATCATAGAGCTTATGAAAGAAAAAGGTCTTAGTGAAAAAGAAGCCACCTCAAGATTTTATTTACTAAACAGTAAAGGACTTCTTACAGACGCTACTCCAAATCTCTATTCTTTTCAGGAAAAATTCTGTCGCAATAGTCAAGAAATAAATACCTGGGGATGCGATCCTACTTCAAAAATTTCTCTTCTAGAAGTGATCAAACACGTAAAACCACACATCTTAATTGGCGTTTCGGGCAGAGCAAACCTCTTTACAAAAGAGATCGTAACAGAAATGGCCTCGCATGTAGCGCAGCCTATTATCTTTCCCCTATCAAATCCTACATCTTGCTCAGAAGCTGACCCAGCAGATCTTATGAAATGGACTCAAAATCGAGTAATCATCGGCACAGGAAGCCCTTTTCCCGATGTCATTCGAGATGGAAAACCATTCCGCGTCGATCAAATCAACAACTCTTATATCTTCCCAGGCGTTGGCCTCGGGACCATTGCTTCAAAAGCCACCCGTATTACAGATTCCATGATGCTTGCTGCCGCAAAAGCTTTAGCAAATGCATCTCCATCAAATGGGGATCTAAAAGGAAACCTTCTTCCACCGCTAACAGACATACGAAATGTCACAGTCCAAGTTGCAAAAGGCGTTGCAAAAGAAGCTATGAAAGCGGGCGTTGCAAACGAGATAAGTGATGATGAGCTCGAGAAAAATATCAAAGATACTGTGTGGAATCCAACCTATTATAGCTTTAAAAAGGCGGAAAAATAAAAAAAAGCCGAAGAAAATCTTCGGCTTTTTTCAATCTACTATATATACAAATTATTGTTTTACATACGCGTCAGCAAGACCTGGAGCGCTTCCAAGCGACTTCCCTTCATGTATATAATTCATAGGCTGGGATAGGAAAAACTCTAAAGGTTGATACTGTTTATGAATATAATCGATAAAAGACTCTACCATTATCATTCCAACGAGGATCAGAAGAAAAATCGAAAGATACAGTAACATTTGCAGCAATCAGAAAAAATGTGTTAGGAAGTTTATCACAAATTGGTCCAACATCTCCCTGAAAACTAACAACTGAATCATCTACAATCGAAAGATGTCTTAAGGATGTAAAATATCCAAGTTCTCGTGGAATTCTTTGAGCGCCGTGTAAATGCACTTCTAAAGTTTCTATTTCACTAAGATCACAAATATTGAGTAACCAATCGGGAAATCGCCGAGCTTGTTCCTCTTGAGACAAATCTCTGATCTCTTCTTGTAAAAGATACTCTTCCCCACCTGGCAACTGTCTCCAAAAAGCAAGCTTACTCTCAATAATACCTTGCGTAAGATCTTCTATCTCAGGCAAACGTTCAAGCCTAGATCTAATTACACTTAAGTAATCTGCTCTAAAGCCATCGTCTTGTAGTATATCTTCTTCAGGAAAAACTTGATTCAAAATATTAGTCGCAACCAGGTAACCAATAGGTCCTGCCAAAATCGAAGCAAAAGAATAAACCGCCCACGAAAACCCAGCACTCGCAAACACAGCTAGCCCCACAATGATTGAAAGAGCTATGATTTCTACTTTACGCTCTAAAATATTTTCAAAGAAATTTTGCGGTTGATTTACCTCAAAACTTGGAGAAGGTTCTACTGCACTCATCGTTTTTACTCCTTGAAAATTGCAAAAACTTTTTGCTTTTCGCTATAAATACTTAAAGTGCCTCGATCAAAATACCACCCATGTAAACGAACTTTTCCACTAATAACTCTTTCCTCAATCCAAGGAAACGTTCTAAGGTTTTTTAGTGAGACGAGAATGCTTTCTTTTTCACACAAATGCCTTTTTTCTGATAATGGAAGCGCCTGATGTTCTTGCAAGATTTTATCCTTGGCAGTTGATGCGATTTGCACCCAAGAGGAGATAAAACTTGGCTTCTTATTTTGTTTAGGACACTCAGGTAATAATGCGGCAATGCCCCCACAATTAAAATGACCCATTACAATGATGTGATCTACCTCTAAATATAAAACCGCATGCTCAAGCGCAGCACTTGTTGCATGAACGTTATCTCTATCATTATGTTGATAAGGGGGAATAAGAGCCGCAATATTGCGATGAACAAAGAGCTCTCCCATTTCAGCACCCATTAAAGAACTGGGGTCGACAAGAGAATCGCTGCATCCTATCACCATCACTTTTGGTGATTGTCCTTTTTCCACGGATTGAATATAGGAAGAGTTAGATGCACAGTTTTCCTGAGAAAAATGAGTAACACCTTGAAGAAGCTTTGAGATGATATCAGACATAATTTTTAATAAAGAAATAGAAAAATTTGGGGGCGGTGTGACTCGAACACACGAAGACCGAAGTCGAGGGAGTTACAGTCCCTTGCAATTGCCGCTATGCGACACCCCCGCAAATTATGTTAGTGCTAAAAAATATGCTGGCGAAAGGAATTGAACCCTCAACCGTCCGATTACAAGTCGGGTGCTCTACCAATTGAGCTACACCAGCAAAACAATATATCGCAGGATTATATCAAACGTTTTTTTTTGACTCAAGTCTGTTTTTCGTCTACTTCCTCATCTTTTGGCTCAATGATTGGTTTTTCCACTGGTAATACGCTACCAGGTTTTGTAACTTTATCTTTAAGCGACGGTGCATTTTGAGGAGTTGACATCTCCTTTGTAACAGTTTCGTTCACATTTTGCTGGAAAAGTCCGCTTAATTTGGAAACTCCTGGCATGTCTATAGACATCTTTGGAGCGGCAGGTGTAATTTTATCTGCAAGTTTTTGGATAGGAGTTTTCATTGCGCAGCATTTTTTGAACTTCTTTCCAGATCCACAAGGGCAAGGGTCATTTCTCCCAACTTTATCCATTTTTCCACCAATTATTATGAACTAAAGAAAAATTATAGTGAGCACTTCAATTGAAGTCCAACGCAATCGTGATTGATATTTTGAGAACTTTCCTGTATACTAATGTAAAAAAAATTTTTATGTGGACAAAACTCGGAAAAAAATTAGAGAGCACCTGCCGAAAGGCTCTTTTCGACTATAATCTAATTGTTGATAACACCCCTGTTGCTATTGCTCTAAGTGGTGGAAAAGACAGCATAACACTGCTTTATCTACTCCATCTTATCAGCGGAAAAGGATTCCCCCCTTTTGATCTTCATGCCATCCACGTTTCAGGAGAATTTTCCTGTGGAGCTTCTGTTCATGAAGATTATTTAAAAAAAATTTGCGACAAGTTAAATGTTTCCCTGACAATCTGCGAGTCGCAGCAAAAAAAAGAAACTTTGGCCTGCTACCGGTGCTCGAGAGAGCGACGTCGATTAATCTTTGATGCAGCAAAAGAAAAAGGGTGTAAAATGGTTGCCTTTGGTCACCACCGAGACGACAGCATAGAAACCCTCCTAATGAACCTCCTCCATAAGGCAGAGTTTGCAGCAAATCTCCCAAAAGTCCCTATGATTGATTATGGAATCACAATTATCCGCCCTCTTATTTATATTTCAGAAAAAGAAATCCTCAGTTTTGCAAAACTTAATGGCTTCGCAAGAATTACTTGTCAGTGCCCTGTAGGACAAAATTCTAAAAGACGTTCCGCTAAAAATCTTCTTGATGAAATGGAGCGCTGCTTTCCAAATACGCGCAAAAATCTCGCTCAGGTGGCAAAAAGTCACGGATTAACAAAAGCACTAAACAAAAAGAGACCATAATGCAATTAGCTCACACACTTGCCTTGATTTTATATACATCCATTCTTTTCGTCATCGGCTTTACAACCTATAAACGCAATCAATCTTCCGACGATTTTATCATCGGCAGCAGGTCTTTGAATTACTGGGTTACAGCGCTTGCAGCGCATGCGAGTGACATGGGAACTTGGCTTTTCCTAGGGTTTCCAGTCGTCGTTTTTACAACTGGATTATTTGATAGCTGGTTTGCTGTTGGACTTACACTCTTTATGTTTCTAAATTGGCACTACGTCGCCCCTAAACTCCGAATAAAAACGGAGGAGTATGGAAGCTTAACCTTTTCCTCTTTTTTCGAGAGTCGCTTTGCAGACACCTCAGGACTCATTCGTATTTTTACAGCAATCATCTCTCTTATTTTCTTCACCATTTATATTTCAGCAGGAATTGTGGGTGTTGGAATCATGATCGAATCTCTTTTTGGGATTAGCTATCATATCGGCATCTCAGTTGGAATGTGTATCGTGATCCCCTACCTTTTTATTGGAGGCTATCGCACCCTTGCCTGGATTGATCTTTTTCAAGGACTTTTTCTTCTTTGCGTAATCGTTTTCGTGCCGCTCTACGTCCTTCCAAAAGTCGGAGGAGTTCAGGAAATTGTTAGAGTCATAAAGTTCAAACAATTATCAATGACAATGTTTCCAAGTTTTACCCTAAAAACTTTTCTGCAAATCCTTTTTACAATAGCAGGTTGGGGTCTTGGTTATTTTGGCCAGCCTCATATCGCCACAAAATTTATGGGCATTGAGCATGTAAAAGACATGAAGAAATCTAAATACGTCGGAATGACATGGCAAGTCATTGTCTTAAGCGCTGCAGTCTGCGTTGGTCTTGTGGCAATTTCTTATTTTCAGGGAGGCATTTCTGATCCTCAGCTTATTTTCATTACTATGGTACAAGATCTCTTTACACCCTTTATCGCAGCCTTTATCCTTTGCGCAATCCTTGCAGCGACGATTTCAACAATGGACTCCCAAATTCTCGTTCTTGCCTCAAGCTTAACAGAAGATTTTTATAAAAGAATTTTTCGAAAAAGTGCAACATCAAAGGAGCTTCTCATTGTTTCAAGAGTCTCGGTGATACTCATTGCTCTTTTTTCCTACTGCATAGCCTATTTCAAGATCAGTACTATTTACTCACTCGTCTACTTTGCCTGGTCAGGACTTGGCGCATCTTTTGGCCCCATATTACTTTTTAGTCTTTTTTCAAAGTCTACAAATCGCTATGGAGCATGGGCCGGCCTCCTCACTGGCAGTATAGTTTCTGGCCTATGGCCAACAATTAATAAGCATTTGGACATTATGAATATCCCTTCCCTTATTCCAGGTTTTGGTTTAAGTTGCATTGCTATCTATCTTGTGTCGCAAATCACCAAAAAACGGAGCATATCTATATGAGTCAAAAACCTCGTATCTTGATTACTAATGACGATGGAATAAACGCGCCGGGATTAAAAAAACTTTGGGAACCTGTAAAAGATTTCGCAGACGTCTTTATCGTGGCCCCCTCGACCGAGCAATCGGGTGTCGGAGCTGGAATTACCTTTTTTAAACCCGTTCACTTTGAAAAAGTCAAATGGGTAGACGACACACCTGCTTGGAAAGTTGGCGGCACGCCAGCTGACTGCGTCAAAGTCGCAATTGGCGCTCTTCTCGACTCCCCTCCAGATTTGATTATTTCTGGAGTAAACAAAGGATCAAATGCGGGAAGAAATGTACTTTATAGCGGAACAGTTGGTGGCGTTATTGAAGGAGTTCTCCGAAAAATTCCAGGGATTGCCTTCTCCTATTCGGACGGAGATACTGCTCATTACCCACATGTAAAAAAATTCATTCCAAGCCTTATCAAACATTTTTTAGAACACCCAATCGCAGACGGCACTCTCATGAATGTCAACTTCCCTCACGTTGCAGATGAAATGATCAAAGGATATAGAATGGCACGTCAAGGAAAAAGTTTATGGATTGAAACCCCTGAAATTAATAATCAGGGCGATGGAGTTTCTCATTATCATATGCGCGGAAAACCTGCTGAGTATACCGAACATAGTGAAAGTGATATCTATCTTCTTAACAAAGGATATATTACTGTTGTCCCAATTCACATAGATGAGCTAACAGACCACAGTCTGCTGAAAGCCCATAAACCCCTATTTGATGAATTGCTCAACGCAAGCTTCCCTCCAGTGCATTTTCAGAAATAACCGCATGGAGCTTATGCAATGCCTCTCTTTGGCACTCCTCCATTAAAGGCTCCATTCCGTCGATTGCATAAACTCTCTTGTATTCTTCAAAAAGCAAAGCACTTAACACACTTTCATCGAAAATCCCTTCTTCTTTAAGAGAAAGGATTTTCCCTTTAACCATAAGGTCTACAAGTTTCTCATAATCCTTTTTTAACTTCGGACAAATTTTTCGAAAATCTTCCGTTTACTCTACCTTCTTAAGCTCTACAATCATTTTTTTGATTGTTGCGGCAGCTTCTGTCTGGCACTCCTCAAGAGACTCTGGAGCGCATCCAACACAAAGCACAAGAAGGCTAATCAGATAAATCACGGCCAATCTCCTCAAAGCTTACATCAAGAACAGGAAAAGAACTCCAATTTGCATCATCAAAATGCCACCACTCTTTAGGTAATGGAATAAACCCTTCATTTATCATCACAGATTCAAGTAAGTCTCTATTCCGAATGACCTCTTTCGGTAAATCAAAATAATCTCGGTGCGCAGCTTTATTAAAAGAATCAAAAGAAGTTGGCATCAAAAGCTCCTTTCCACTTTGATCTACGATTGTAAGATCTACAGCCGCTCCTCGATTATGCTTCGACCCGAGCTCTGGACGAGCGATATACGTACTATCCGGCATTATCTCCCAGAATTTTTTCTGTACACTTAAAGGGCGATAACCATCAAAAACTTTTAGTCCAAGGCCTTGCTTTTCCAAATTCCTTTGCACTATCACTAATTTATGAGCAACGGACCTTCGCAGATAACAAATAGCCGAAGGATAAAGCACCTCGTTTGTAAAATTATTTTTTGTTGCATACCGAATATCGAGCAAAATTTCAGGACAGCTCACACTAAGATCAACGAATTTTTCCACCATCTCCCCTCCTTCAGACTAATTCTCTAAAAAATTAACACAAACTTTGTTTTCTTTTCTTGTGAAAAAATCACTGCTCAATTAAATTAGATCACTTATGAAGGAAGTTCAGAGTTAACCAAAGCTTCCTAAGGGGCGTGTAGCTCAGTTGGTAGAGCACCTGTCTTACACACAGGCGGTCATAGGTTCGAATCCTGTTACGCCCACATTTTTTTCACACTCCTTGCGGGAGTAGTTCAATTGGTTAGAGCACCAGCCTGTCACGCTGGAAGTTGCGAGTTCGAGTCTCGTCTCCCGCGATCTTTTTTTTCAAGCTACGTTATCACCAAAAAAAATCATCGCAAGTCATAAAAGCTAAGACAGGAAAAAATCCAAAGATTGATTCGGTTTGTGTATATTTGTCAAATGCACTAAACTGAGCTGCGGAGGATACTTTATGTCACACGCTCGAACTCAGTCAAAAACAGTTTTTCAATACGTCCAATCTTACTTTTGGACACTCGTTGGAGCATTTTTAGCGGCTATCTCTATTCATTCTTTTTTATATCCCAATGAGTTGATTGATGGAGGAATTATTGGTATCTCTATGATTTTAGGGCGCCTATTTGGATCCACCTATTTCCCTATATTTTTTATTGTATTAACGCTCCCCTTCGTTTACCTATCCTATAAATTTATCCGGAAGACCTTCTTCATTCAAATGACAATTGCTGTACTGCTCTTTACAATTTCTCTTAGTGTTGTTAGCTATTTCCCCCCCTTTACCGGCGACCCCCTTGAAATCATCGTCATTGGTGGCGCAATACTCGGAATTGGAGCGGGTCTTGTCATTAGATTTGGTGGCTGCTTAGATGGTACTGAAATCTTAGCGATTATCATCAATCGAAAACGAGGCTTTACAGTTGGTCAAGTTGTTATTTTCATCAATGTCTTTATTTTTGCAGCATATGGACTCATTTTTTACGATTGGCATATAGCAATTCGTTCGTTACTAACCTATATCGTTGCTTTTAAAATGATGGATCTTGTAATTGTTGGTCTCGATGAGCTGAAATCTGTCATGATCATCTCCTCAAATCCAAAAAAACTGACAGAAATCATTATGCATGAATTGGGACTGGGACTCACAGTCATGTATGGACGAGGCGGCTACTCAGGGGACGCTCGTGAAATTCTTTTTGTCATCGTTGAAAGGCTTGATCTTTCAGACCTTAAAGAGCTTGTCCTTCGTGAGGATCCAACCGCATTTATTGCGATTGAAAATCTTCATGAAGCGGTCTATGGAAAACAGGCAAAGCTTTCGAAAAAACGGGGAAAAACAAAACGCATAAAAAATTAAGAAAAAGGAGTTTAATCGATCATGTCCAATACACCAAATGATATCCTTTTTGCTGAAGACGCAAGACATAAACTTAAATGCGGCCTGGAAATTCTAAAAGAAAGTGTTGGGATCACACTCGGACCAAAGGGAGGAAACGCCCTGCTTCAAACGAGTGCTAAAACTCCAATGATTACAAATGACGGATACTCTATCTCGCGTGATATCCAACTAAAAGATCAATTTGAAAATATGGGTGTATCTCTTGGCAAAGAGCTCGCTAATAAAATTAAAGAAAAATCAGGAGATGGAACAACCACTGGAATTATTCTTTTAAATGCACTTTTTCAAAATGGGATAAAAAACATCACAGCTGGCGCAAATCCTATACTCCTCAAACGGGGCATTGAGCAAGGGGTCCGGGCAATACTAAAAGAGTTAAACAAACTCGCAATCCCTGTCACAAATGAAGAAGATATCAAAAAAATTGCTACAGTTTCAGCAAATGGAAGCCAAGAAATTGGTCATACCCTCTATGAAGCAATGGGCTACGCTTCAAAAAATGGAGTCATTACAATTGAAGATGGCAAAGGGGTCGAAACGATTATTGATGTGGTAGAGGGTATGCAAATAAACGGGGGTTACCTAAGTCCTTATTTTTGCACAAATACAGAAAAAATGACTTCCCAAATGATCTCTCCAGCTATTTTAATTACAGATCAAACAATCTCTTCTATTCATGATTTATTACCTCTTTTGCAAATGATCTCATCTTCAGGCAAAGAGCTTGTGATTATTGCAGAAAACATAGAGCGTGATGCACTTTCCTCTCTTGTCTTGAACCGATTAAGAGCAACACTTAAAGTCACGGCAATAAAAGCTCCAGGTTTTGGAGAGCAGCGCATGGAATTACTTCAGGACCTAGCAATTTTGACAGGCGCCACTCTCGTTACGAAAGAAAAAGGCATGCTTCTAAAAGATATTAAAATCGACATGCTCGGTGGTTGTGATCGATTAGAGGTCACTAAAAATAGCTCTACAATTATCAATGGATCCGGAGATATTCTTTCCATCGAAAATCACAGTAAACAACTCCAAAGAAAAAGCAAAGAAGCTCTAAATACGAAAGCCCGGGAAAGGCTTGAAGAGCGCGCCGCCAAACTCTTAGGTGGAGTTGTCGTTATTCGTGTGGGAGCATTAAGTGAAATCGATTTGAAACAAAAAAAACAACTCTTTGAAGACAGCTTAAATAGCACAAAAGCTGCAAAAGAAGAAGGCTTTGCTCCAGGAGGGGGAATCGCTCTTCTAAGATGCAGAGAAATTCTAAAATCCTTCAAAAATCTTCAAAAAGATGTAAAACTTGGATTAGATATTCTTTATAACGCCTGCTCTGCACCCTTTACTCAAATTGTAAAAAATTCAGGATATGATCCATCTCTTGCCTTAGAAGAAGTCCTAAACTCCGAAAGGAATGTAGGTTTCAACGCACTAACTGGAAAAGTAGAAGACTTGATAGAAGCAAGTGTGATCGACCCGATCCTTACAATAAAAAATTGTCTTCAATTTGCGGCATCTATCGCAAGTGTCGCACTCCTTACAGAAGTGCTTATTGGAGATGCGCAAGAAGAAATGGAAGGATAATTTTATGAAAAGCGCTGCAATTGTTTGCGCCCAAGGCTTAGGAGATGCGCTTCTTATGATGATTGCGGCCTGGAAGCTCCAAAAACAAGGTTATACCGTAACTTTTTTTCATCCAAAAGCAAGCGAGCTCGAAAAACTTTTTGATCACACAACGTTTAAACCTTACCCAAACTCCGAAGATTTTTCCAAAACTTTAAAGCCCTTTGATTTAGTCCTGGTAGAAAATGACAACTCAAAAAGAGCATGGGATCTATTTAAGCTTAGGGGCAATAAATGTTTGAACAATCTTATTTTTCTTTTTCCAACGAAAAGTATAAAGCTCACGGAAAAAGATTTTTTGTTTGAGCAAGCATTACCTGTTGCCGCAAATATTGGTCTTGCTTGCGCAAAATTGCTTAAATCTCCTGAAATCACGAAAGAAAATGGAATACTTCTTCCAAAAAATCTTATCTATAGAAAATTTCCAAAACGAATTGTCATTCATCCAACAAGTCGCGATCCCAAACGCAATTGGAGCCAAGCTAAATTCATCAATCTCGCTCATAAGCTCAAGAAAAAAAAATATGAAGTATGCTTTTCTCTTAGTCCTGAAGAACAAAAAGAGTGGGAATTTGTTAAACTTCAAGGCTTTCATCTTATCAACTCACCTACTCTACGCGCTCTTGCGAACTATCTATATGAATCAGGATTTTTTATCGGAAACGACTCAGGCACAGGACATCTAGCCTCCAACCTATCTATCCCAACACTTACCCTTTCAGGAAATCCTAAACGAATAGGCCTTTGGCGCCCTGATTGGTATCACGGAGAAATATGCACTCCCAAGCTTCCCCTTCCTAACCTCAAAGGAATAGGTCTAAGCCTCAGAGACAACTACTGGCAAAATTTTCTTACAACTAAGCAAGTCCTTAAACAATTTTGCCATCTTGAAAAGCTGCAAAATCATTTGGAATGCGCACTATGAAACAAAAAACTGCAGCAATCATTACCTCAAAGGGAATGGGCGATGGACTCATGATGATGGTCGCAGCCCATAGACTTGCACTCGAAGGGTACCAAGTCACGACATACCACAACCGGCTTTTTGAACTAAGAGACTGGTTTTTGATGCATCAATTTCATAAAGAACCAAAGTCGTATGAGGAAGAGCTAAAATCCTACGATCTCATCGTCTTGCAAAATGACAACACTCCAAAAAGTCAACAAATAAGAGAACTTTTCCAAAAAGGTTCCCTTGAGTCCTTAAGCATTTTTTATGCAAGTCATGAAAAAATTAAACACCCCCCCCTCACATCTTGGGACCAAGCTTTCGAATCGCAAAAGCCCATGGTGGAAAATATTGCAAAAGCCATTGCTCGGGTTCTACAAACAAAACAAATTTCAAAAAATAACGGCATTGTCCCTCCAACGAATCTTGTCCATAGAAAATACAAAAACCGCGTGATCATTCACCCTGAAGCAACAATTGATGAACGCACCTACTCTGCAGAAAAATTTTTAGAAATTGCCGCTCTATTAAAACTCGAAGGATTTAACCCCGTTTTTTCCATCAGTCCGCAAAATCTTGCCAAATGGAAAAAAATGATAGAAAAAGATAGTTTTCTACCATCCTTTCCGACTCTTAACGAGCTTGCAGCCTATATTTATGAATCAGGATATCTCATCGGAAATGAATCAGGCCCCTCTCATTTAGCATCAAATCTTCAAATTCCAACCCTTGTCATTGCAGGAAATAAAAAACGGATGCGTCTTTGGAGACCCGGCTGGCTTCAAGGGGAAGTGATCACTCCTCCTTCCTTTATTCCAAACTTCAAATACTCTCGGCTAAGAGAAAAAAAATGGCAACGGTTTATCTCTCCTACAAAAGTTATCCGCTTATTTAAAAAATTAGCAGCCAAAAATTGAGCGAAGACTTTGCTCTCGAAGCATATCCCCAGTGATCTTTGTTACATTTTCAAACGCCCTCTCTTGTCGAGAAACATGCTGAGCAAGAAGATCTTTCACATTTATTTTCAAAGGATCGTGCAATGGTTCTACCCTTTCATAGGTCAGCCCAAAAATCGGATCTTTTCCCTCAAATGGCTGATTAAAACCCTTTTCAATCGCCCCTACCCAATCTCGATCATGTTTATGCCCCCACATCTGCACTTTACGAAGGAGCTCATCCGGCAATCGAACCCAACTATAGTGATGCACTAAAGGCTTTCCATCAAGTCCCACAGCATTTTGCACCCTACTTCCTTCAAAATCCATAAACACGCCATGCCTCTCAAGTATATTCAATAGATGCTCTGGCTCTATTGCAGATTTTTTCACAACTAAACTACCAGGATGCCATGCGCGTGATCGCAATGTAGGACTTTTGAAATAAAAATAACTTAGAAGTCGATGCATCGGCGCACGCATCATTTGGGAGCTCGCAAAAAAACTTTGAAACCGACTCCCATCGATAATCTCATCCACATCTAAAAACAAAAGATACTCACTTCTTGCAAAATGATACCCCACATACCGACTAGTGCTATGCCAAAAGTGAGTCCAATCCTCACTTTCAGGAGAAGTTGTCCTGTAGGACCCATACGCTTTTTTTGCATCATACGCATACTCAATAAATTCACAGTCCGGATGCATCGCATAAGCAAGAGATAGCAGTTCTCGATCTTCAGGAGTCCCATCAAAAAAATGATCACAAACCGCAATAATAACCTGACTTGAGAACAGCTTTACCTCCTTTATACAAAGGGCTAAATATCTAAAATCATTTGTACAAAAATTAATTATTGAAGTAATATTCCCTTGATTTCCAAAATCTTTTTTGCTTTTTTTCATGCTTTTGAAATTCGTTTTTTTTGTTTTTTGTTTTTTGAACTGCAAATGTTTTTGTACATTAAATGGAAATGGTGATTTTCAAATTTGGAATTATGATTTTGTAAATATTCCAATCCGAGAGAACAAAACCCTTCAGCTATCAGCCCATTTTAAATGGGGGGATAGCGCAAGCAAGCTCTATAATAAACACTTCCAAGTTCTCTATATTAATCGCCTAGGAAAGTACCTCGCCCTTTCTCCAGGATACAGGCAAGTATGGTTACTTAACCAAAAAGATCAATGGAAAACTGCCTACACTCCAATGTGTGATCTAACCTTTCATTTTACTCTTTGCAGCGCTTTTATAAAAAATCGAAATCGGATACTTCTTCATCTAGGAAAACTGGGAACTCGCAGCACAACTTTTGTCTATCGCAACCTTTTGCATATTGCCTTTCCATGGGAATGGTCTCCTATGAAACTAAAACCCTTTACCTCTTATGAATTGTTTTGGGTCGAAGGAAACGGGATCTCTCAGCATCGAATAAACGCAGGCTTGCATTTTAAAATTTTCGGACCTTTTTTTGGCTCGCTGAGCTACCAATACCGACTGCTAAATATCAGTTCTTTTCAGACCTATCAAAACGTATTAGAAATCAGCGCTAGAATAAATTTCTAAAACAAGTTATGGATATCAAAGGAAGGAGCGCTCCAATGATGTCTACACTACTATTACTTTTTAAAGGAATTGTCGCAGGATTTTTCTACTCTTTTATCTCTATTTCTGGAGTGATGTACTGCACGCATTATCTCCTAAATAAAGGAAAAAAAAGAGCAATGTTTGCAGCTTATGGAATCATTGCTGCCCAAGGGATTTGGGCGCTTGTTGCATCATTCATTCTCTTTATCCTTGCCAAATGGACCGAACTAAACAGCCCAAGCTTTTCCATAATCGGTGCAATGATTCTCTTTGTGATGGCAATCAAATTCTATAAAGCAGACGTAGTATTTGAAGAAGAAGAAAAACTTCTCCAAGCGAGCCCCTATAAGACTTTTGTAGAAGTTTTCAAACTTGCAATGCAAAGTCCCATAAGAATTATCGGATATGCCGCAATATTTGCAGCGCTTGGCGTCGTCAAATACCCTGTGTCATTTTCCAACTTCATCAGCACCACAATCGGCACACTTGTTGGAACCTACATTTGGTGGCAAGTTTTTTTAACCGTCCTAGACAAGCAAAAAAAAGCCCTGAGCCCTCAAAACAAACAACTCTTGCATCGAATTGCCGCCTTCATCCTCATTGGATTCGTAGTCATTGGGCTTCTAGAAGTTTATCTTTGATACGTATCCGTGTCCCAGTGAAAAACAGACATATCAATTGCTTGGCTATAATAGATCTCCTTAAAAGCTTGAGGAAACTCCTTATCCCCCATCTTTACAACCGCTTTTCCATGAAAAAGATCTCTCATTGCAGGAGGAATTGCAATCCCCTGATCTTTCATCTCCGCCTCTAAATATCTATCGTGAAAAACGATAGAATTTTCATGAAACTCCGCAACAACAAATCCTGTCTTCTGATTAAATAACTTCATCTCACTCTCATCATTTGCTTGAAGTGCTACTTGACATCCAAGAGCAATTGCTGCTGTAATTAGTACTTTTTTCATAACCACCTCAGTATATAATTTCATTTATTTGCTTAATTGTAACTCCCTCCTGACCTGCATGCCACCTTAATACGCTTACTCTTTCAATAAATGCAGGAATTGCATAATCCATATTTAACAGTGTAAGATGCTCTACAATTTTATCTATAGGAATATTTTTAATCATCTCTTTTGCCTTAGATGAAAGCCGCTCATTACTATTTTCTAAATATTTTAGAGAATTGCGAAACTCCGTATTCTTTTTGGGAAAAGAGAGCGAATTATCAATTTTAACAAGACTCCATTTTCCCTCATCTTTTGGAACCGCTAAAAAATTCCCAAAATGTCCATCCGTCTCAAAAATAAGCCACAAAAAAAGATTGAGCCTCTCAAAATTTTCTTGATCAAACTTTTCTGCAATTTCTTTGTCACTTAACCCCTCCCTTTGAAACTTATGCAAAAGTTCAAAAAGAGGCAAAGCACCTGGCACAAATCGCTGCACCGAACAAAGCTTTTGAAGGTCCGGGGCGCCTCCAAACTCAATTAACTCCTTAAGCTGCTCGCCCTTAGCCCCAAAAGAAATATCAAAAAATCCTTCCAAGTTTAGTAATGCCATTGTCGTCTCTGGGGTCACCTCACCAATCCCGATCTCCGTTGCAAGAAGATATGCCATATAATCTGTTTCAGCCGTTTTATATGGAGGAACCGAATCCCTCATTCCTCTATCAAGTCTAAACTCCGCCCTTCCCTTGGGATTATTGATTGCAAACATCCCCTCATCCATCGGTTTTATGACAAATTGTGGAATCTCCTCCTCCTCTTTTAATAAATAAGCTCCACTCACACCCGACTCAATCAATTCTAAATGACAAAAGGGAAGCGCCGCCTCCAGATCTTGATTAAGCACACAAAAATTTGATAAAAGGATAATTTTACTCTCAAACGCCTTCTTCATCTCAGCAATGGCTTTTCGAATCTCTTTTAGCTGAAGATACCACTTTTCAGGAATTTTCATTTCTTCATAAGTCTTTAACGATCTATAGCCAAAGTCTGAAGAAAATAAAGAAAATAACTGAAAAAGAGCGAGATCGACCCCACAACAAGGCCTCTCACATCCATATGTATCAGAAAATTTAGAAGATTGATTTACAACGATATCCATAATCAACAACAATAGTACTTAATTGGACAGGCTCAGTCAATAATTAAAATAAATCAATTATTAATTGAAAGTTTTATAACAAAACTGTTATAAATCTAATAAAGAAGCAAGGAGGCTTTGATGAAAAATTCACCCCACAATAAAAAGCATCAAATAAAAAAAGCAATCAGACAAGCTCAGGACCTCCCCCTTGAAACAGACCCAAAAGCCCCTTCCAAAGACACAATCAAAAAATATTTTACAAAACCCTCCCACACCAAAAGAGTAGGGTCCAAACTCAGCTCAACCCACGGCTCAAAAAGAACCTCTCCTCAAGATACAGGCTTTGAAACAGAACCAGAAAGCATCCACCCAGAAGGGGCAAAATGGAACGAAGTACTCAATAAACAATCCAAAGAAAATAGCCACGATATACAGCGAAAAATGAATAAAACCCTAAGAAAGGACTCTCCTAAATTTAAGCCAGGCAAATAATTCCAAAAGGCGCTACAATAGCGCCTATGAAAGAAAAGCCAAGACGCATTGCGCATATCTCCGATCTGCATTTCTCCAAACTCTCTTTCCACATCGGGCAAATTTTTTCTAAAAGGATTATTGGAACACTAAACTCCCTTTTCTGTAGAAACAAAGCCTATCTAAACGAGCGCCCCTTTGCCCTTCTAGATATTTTTGAAAAAAAACAAGTCACAGATGTAATCATCTCAGGAGACCTCTCCACAACCTCCTTCGAAAAAGAATTTCAAATCGCTAAAACCTTTATCTCTAAACTAGAAAAGCTTGGAATCCGCGTCCGTGTAATCCCTGGAAATCACGATCATTACACAAGAAAAGCTTACCGAAAAAAGCTCTTTTACGACTATTTTCCAAAATCTTTTGCAAAGACCTGCCCCTATAACCTTAAAGATCACGGAGTTACCTCCACCCCACTTTGGGAAAACTGGACCCTTGTTGCGCTAGATACAGCCCTTGCAACAAGCCCCTATTATTCCACTGGAGAATTTTCCAAAACGACTGAAAACAACCTACATGCACTACTCAAAACCCTTCCCAAAAACCATAAAATACTCCTTCTCAACCACTTTCCCTTTTTTCAGCAAGATAGCCCAAGACGGCGGCTAAAAAGAGGAGATGCCCTTCGAGACCTCATTGAAAAAAACCCAAATATAGAAATCTACATGCACGGTCATACCCATAGACACTCCGTAGCAGATCTTCGCAAAAATCACCTGCCAATCATAATCGATAGCGGCAGCACCAGCTATAAAACAGGCAGCTGGAATCTTTTAGATCTAAAAGAAAATTCTTGTGACGTGGAAGTCTTTAACTGGGAAGAGAGTTGGAAATCTCAAACAACGCACACATTCACTTGGGAATCATGACAAATAAACTCAATCTTTGGTACAAAGGTGGCCTTGCCTTTAAATGCACAGGATGTGGCAAATGCTGCACAGGAGCTCCAGGCTATGTCTTTCTAACAGAAGAAGATATCGAAACTCTCGCTAAACATTTTAACATCTCAAACCTTGACTTTCTAAAAAAATATACCCGGCAAATCGGGCATCAAATCTCTCTACTTGAAGACCCTAAAAATTACGACTGCACTCTTTTAAAAGAGGGGAAATTTTGCTCCGCCTACAGCGCAAGACCTGTGCAATGCCGCACCTTCCCCTTTTGGGAAGAAAATCTCAAATCCCCAAAAGCCTGGGAAGAGCTCAAAAACTCCTGCGAAGGACTTACACAAATTGATGCCCCGACCATTGCCTTTGAAGAAATTCAAAAAACACTCGATACAGATTAAAAAATTTCGTATGATCAAATCATGGACACCCAAACGCAAGAAAAGATCAATAGCTGGCTAGAAGGTCCCTATGACGACGCCACAAAACATGAAATTCGTAACCTAGAACAAAAAGATTCCAAATCCCTAGAAGACGCCTTTTCTAAAAACCTCACCTTTGGAACAGGAGGAATGAGAGGTCTAATGGGCGTTGGCACAAACAGACTAAACATCTACACCATAAGATCCGCAACAAAAGGCCTAGCAAACTACCTAAACACACTGCCAACAGATAATGAGCCACACACCGTCGTTATCGGCTACGACTCCAGAATCAACTCCAAAACCTTTGCAGAAGAAGCCGCAAAAGTACTCGCCGCAAACAAAATCCACGTCTATCTCACAAACGATCTTCGCCCCACACCCTTTGTCTCCTTTACCTGCCGCCATAAACACGCAAGCGCCGCAATCATGATCACCGCATCGCACAACCCACCAGAATACAACGGATATAAAGTTTACTGGTCCGATGGAGCCCAAGTCATAGCACCCCACGATACAGGAATCGTAAGCGAAGTCGCAAAAATTAACGATCCAGCAGCCATTGAAACCACATCCCTAAACCACCCCTTCATCAAATACCTCACAATCGACGACGACAACGCCTACCTAAAAGAACTCTCAGAGCTCCAAACAAACAAAGAAGAGTCTAAAATTCACGGATCCGAGCTAAAAATACTCTACTCCAACCTTCACGGGACAGGAATCACCCTCCTCCCAAAAGCCCTTGAAAACTGGGGCTTTACAAACATCTTCTATGTAGAAGAGCAAAAAATGCCAGATGGCACCTTTCCAAATGCCAAAAGTCCCAACCCAGAAAACAAAGACACACTCGCACTCGGCCTCAAACAAATGGAAAAAGAAAATTTTGATCTATTTCTTGCAACAGATCCAGATGCAGACAGAATTGGCATCTCCCTTCTCCACAATGGAAAACCCCAAATTTTAGACGGCAACCAAATCGCCGCCATCTTCCTCTCCTACATCGCAGAAAACCTCACCCTCAACCAAAAAATGCCAGAAAACGGCGCCTTTGTTACAACCATCGTTACAACCCCCCTTCTGCAAAAAATTGCCAAAAGTTACCAAAAACCCTGCTTTGAAGTGCTAACCGGCTTTAAATATATCGGAGAAAAAATTCGGCAGTGGGAAACCATATCTGACGGCTACCAATTCCTCTTCGGAGCAGAAGAGTCGCACGGATACCTCTTTGGCACCTATGCCCGGGATAAAGATGCCATCATCTCCAGCTGCCTTGCAGCAGAAATCGCCCTCCACCTCAAAAAACAAAACAAAACTCTTATCGACTATCTCTACACAATCTATAAAACCTACGGCATCCACCGGGAAAAACAACTCTCCATTACCTTTAACCAGGGCGAGCAAGAAACCATCCAAGAGCTCATCGAAAAACTCCGCAAAAATCCTCCCCAAAAACTCCTCAACACCAAAATTATCCAAATCGACGACCATCAAACCCACATCAGCCTCAACACCCTCACAAACGAAACCACCAAACTTCACCTGCCCACATCAAATGTCCTCGTCTACTACCTCGAAGATGAAAGCAAACTCATTATCAGACCTTCGGGAACAGAGCCCAAAATCAAAATTTACGCCATGGCCACCCTAAAAAACGCCTCAAATATCGAAGATGGGATCAAAGCCTGCAATCAAAAACTCGAAAATCTGCTAAGCGCCCTGAAAAATACTCACCTAAACTAAAAAAAAGCACCTTCTAGGTTGCCCTAAAAGATGCTTCTGACTTCACTTTAATAAAAACCTATACTATTAATCAGCGGAAAATTCCGATCCTACCTTTTCCAGCCATGCGCTTAATGCACTTTTGGCTTGATCAAACTCACTCTTTGTCATATGTTCCATCACAGATTGAGAAAATTCTTCAATATGCACTTTCTGTTTACTTGTTTTCGCATCTAACAAGATGTTTTTTTCATCAATTCTCTTGATCTGTTGCAGAATTGTTTGCAGTTTTAAATAAATAGGAGCGTCATAGTTATTTCCATCTAGAAATAATTTTTCTGTATTCTCTCTAAATAGAATAAACAACTCACCCACATTCTTCTGAACCTTTTTTTCTTCCTCTGTCTGCACTGCCATTACTGGAGCATTGGTATAACCAGGTGTTGGAAGGGAATATCCTGAAAAAGCATAGATTGCAAAATTGCTTACAACATTCCAAAATGCTGCAGCAATCTTAGCGATCCTATATGCGGATTCTGCAACTTTCCAAATCATCGGATTTTGCTTACTTTCAATTGATTCGAGATTCTTCTTTAGACTCTCCACAATTTCATTTAACGGTGTAATAATCGGAGGAGGTGCAGCTTCCTCTTGAGACTCATGTCCAACCCTTCCAAACCTCGTATTTACTGCTTCAAGTTCGTTTTTTTTCTCAACAAGGCCACTCTCTAAGACTTGAACTTGTTGACGTAAAGACTCTAATGAACCCGATGAGGTTGTCAACTCTTGTTCTAAACGAGAAATTTTTTCCTTATGATCCTTTGTAGCCATAGCGTCAACTTCTGATAAGCCCGCCATACCCATTCTACCAGATTCTACTGATATCTGTTCCTTTCCAGATTCTTGAGAATATATAACTAGAAAAGAGGCATTAACTTTATAATCGCCCTTTGTAAATTCAACAGTGACTGTGCTTTCATTTGTTCTTGGCAAAGATTTTGTAAAAAAGCCACCCACAATCTTATGATCTATAAATTTTAGCTTATCAACTTTAACTTCTACAGAAACCCCTTCCATAGCTTCAGCATTTATTAATTTGTCCGCACGTTCCTGAGCATTATCCTTACTTGCTTTGTGAAACTCATCCCTACTTGTAGTAGTAGCCGTAATACTCTTATTAGGAATTTCATAGCTCTTTAAGTGGTCTTCTACCTGCTGAAAAAATTCCTCGGCTTTCGCTTGAAATGGTTGAGTGTCTGCACCTCTTGTACGTAGATTTTCCAACTCTGTTTCTACTTGACTATACTCAGCATTTTTTTGACTCAAATTCGCTTTAGTTCGCTGTAATTCCCCATCTAACCTCTCGATTTCTGCTTCAACTTGATGTACTGCAACATCACCTTGTTGCCCAAAACCTAAAGGCTGTGGACGCGCAGACGGCGGAGAAAATGGCGCACTTCTTTGAGGCTGTGTACTAACAGTTTGAGTAAATAAGCTTGCATAGCTGCTAACCAAAGGAGGAGAAGATCCTGCCGTAGAATCGCCGCTTAAAGAAGCTGTACCTGCTTGACTAGCTAAATCATCACTAGAAGCATTTCTTATTAAATTTGCCATAATTAAACCTACTCTTATTCATTATTACTATTATTATAACACGATTTTTGTTTAATTTCTAGTATAAAACACGATATTTAATTATTACTACAACTCAAACCTCTAAGCAGCAGTCTTTTACATAAACCACCTAGGATTAACCAATTAAATAATATAATTTAATATTTAAAGCCCAATAACGGTGCGCTAGATGGTATTTATTTAGAGTTTATTACGAAAGGAAGCTCCCATAGCAAAAAAAAACTCCCTCTGGGATTTCCAAAGAGAGTTTTTTTTAACATTACCTGAAAGCTTGAAAATAGATCCTTATCGTTAAAGGACTCCAACCAAATTCACGGACCAATCAACCCGCTCCGTTTGCAATTCTTTGGGGACGGTGATGCCTTTGATATTCATATCATGAGTGTGATCTGATTCCTCAGAAATGTCATTTATTAATACGTCATTGAGTTCCAGCAGAAAACGTAGATTCAACTCATCTAGTTTAGGAAGAACTTCGTTTGGATATGAATCCTTATCCTGAGTCAACTGCGCTAACAAGACCTTAATTTCATCCTTCAATGA
>DAOWHK010000201.1 GCA_030641465.1 Parachlamydiales bacterium
CTCAACCGCAAGGAGAGAGGAGCCGAAGGTGAGGCTGATGACTGGGATGAAGTCGTAACAAGGTAGCCTTACCGGAAGGTGAGGCTGGATCACCTCCTTTATGGACAAAGTTAACAAGCCTAGCTTGTTTTACTTATGGTTGAGAAAACAGTAGTTAAAATCATCACTTCTCTTCTATTGTCAAATAAATGCAAACAAAGTAAAAAAAAGCTTGCACATTGATTGTGGGGATTTAGCTCAGTTGGTAGAGCGTCTGATTTGCATTCAGAAGGTCAGGAGTTCGACTCTCCTAATCTCCAATAGTGAGCGGTTATAGCTCAGTTGGTTAGAGCGCGACACTGATAATGTCGAGGTCCCAAGTTCAAGTCTTGGTAACCGCACTTTCATTTCCCTTGAAAACTAATCCTTCACTTCATATGCTCCTCCTTTTTTGGAGGCCCCTTATGGCAGCTGTCACAAATGCTGGAAATCAGCAAAATATTTTTTATACATTTATCGAAGAAAGTAGCCGTTTAATTTTAGAAAATAAAGTTAAAGCTGCAGCAATTGCTGTGATTACAACTTTGGGAGCTTTATTCATCTCGCCGGCGCTTGCGGCGGGTGTGTTTTTTATTCATTTGTCAATAGCAATAAGTTTAACACATAACAGCAGTCTTGCTCAGGACTTTTCCGTTAGAGAAAATAATGGACAAGAATGCAATTCTTTAGAGGAGCTGGAAGCTAGAACTCTTGAGTGTATCAATTCTGGAAGAGCTGCTAGCTTTAGCTATGGAGGTCAAGTAATTTCATGGCCGCGATAACAGAGAACCAAACAGCGCAAGATCATTCCTTCTCTTGTTTAGAAGGGTGCGCAAACTTGATATTAGAACATAAAGTGGAAGCTATTGCCCTAGGAGTCATAACGATTTTTGGAGCAGCATTAATATCTGCGGAATTTTTAACGTGCATAGTAGCCGTTACTATGTCAGTGCTCGTAGGTCTTGTGGCTCATGCTTCGTATAACCTAGTTCTCGACGAAATGGCTAGAACAGAAGCTCTGCGTAATACTTGTGAAAGTGACATTGCTACAGCACGCGCAGAAACCGAAAGAGTTCGCTCAGAAACCGGAAGAGCTGTGGAGGCATCACGTGTAGAATTACGAGAATTTCTTAGGGACATAGAAACTGAAATAGCTAGAGAAGCTAATAGATAATTTATCTGGAGGGATATTATGACAGCAATAGCCGAATTACAAGGAACACCGGAGCCACGAGGTACATATTTAGATGCTTTTAAAACATGGGCAGTGGATCATAAAATTATTGCTGTAGCTCTGAATATTATTTCTCTCTTAGGAATTTTCTTAATCTCAAGAGACGCTGCAATTGTAATGATGTCTTTTTCGGGGCTAATCTGGCTTCAGATAGATATTCATGAGATTGAAATGGAAACAGAAAGAGCAATAAATGCTATACAGGAAGCTCGTTTACAAGAGCGTTTGCCGTATCCGTTCGATTAAGCAAGCTTTCTTCTGTAAAATTTGAGACCTATTTTTTTTAAGCCATTTTTTGTTAATATTTAAGCTCCACTACAGGCAGCCTGCCTGTGCCGAGCTTTTGGAGCAGCGTTAATATCTGCTGAATTAGCCGTTTATATGTCAGTGCTCGTAGGTCTCGTAGTTTTTGTGGAGGATACTTCGTATAACCATTTTCGAGACGAAATGGCTAGAACAAATGCCGTATTCTCAGAAACCGAAAGAAGTATTCGTGCAGAATTACAAGAACTTCGTAGGGACATAGAAACTGCAATTGCTAGAGAAGCTAATAGATAATTTTTTGAGATAGAAAGAGCTTGCTCGATGAAATCAAATGATTGCCGCATATCCTGGCATGGAATATCATCGTTTCATTTTTATGAATAAATTTTTTGGAGGGGACATAATGGCAGCAATAACAAACTCACAAGGAACACCGGAGCAAAGAGGCACTTATTTAGATGCCTGTAAAACATGGGCTTTTGATCATAAAGTTGAAACTTTAGCACTTGCAATCATCAGTATCTATGGAGCATCTTTTATACCACTTCCAATTACTTTTGTAGCAGTTGTTATTGGTTTAGTTTTATTGTCCCAGGAAATTCCTGAAAGGAGCTCTGAAACTCTGCCTTCCATCAATGATCATGCGAGTGTTTTTGCAAGAAACGTTTCTGGAAATGTGAATTTTGATGCGCTTATCAGTTCTGGACTGTGGCATGTAGTTGACACTCGACCTTCTCAGCAACAAAAAGTAGATACTTTTTTAAATGTAGAAGCTGCGCTTTACGAACAAATTGGACTAAATAGAAATCACTCTACTTTTTCAAGTGATGAAGAACTTCAAGCAAGAGTTAGTCGCTTAACAGCGCAGCTCGCCGCGTTAAGAGCAAGTTTTGATCGGGAAGAAGTAAGACAGTTTGGAACAGAACTTATGGAAATAAGAAATGCTTTATTAAATGAGGAAGAGTTTCCGGCTCATTATCAGAATTTTAACGTTTCTCGTTTTACAATAGAGCTTCTTAACGGTGAGTATGAATGAGTTTTTCTTGCATAGGGATAAATTTTTTGGAGGAATATTATGGCAGCAATTGATGATGGGCAAAGAATACCGGAGCAAAGAGGCACTTATTTAGATGCCTGTAAAACATGGGCTTTTGATCATAAAGTTGAAACTTTAGCACTTGCCATCATCAGTATCTATGGAGCATCTTTTATGCCACTTTCAATTACTTTTGTAGCAGTTGTTATTGGTTTAGTTTTATTGTCCCAGGAAATTCCTGAAAGGACATCTGAAGCTGCGCCCTCCATAATTGATCATGCGAGTGTATTTGCAAATAACGTTTCTGGATATGAGGAAATAGAGCAGATGCTGTTTGATCAAATTACAAGTAATCGTGAGCAATTTCCTGATTATAATAGTGAAAGGTTGAATGATTTAGAGTCTGGACTTAGACAATTAAGAATTGATATTGGACTAGGAGCTCTGACAGATTTTGCATCTCAGTTAAATGGCATAAGAGACGCACTCTTTCAATTTCCAGCAAATTTTGAACGCCCCCATATTCAGATCACAACTATCGATGGAAGAACAACGCTTCGAAGATTTTAAAACATAAAGAGGTTAATTTTGTCAGCTGTCACAAATACTGAAAGTCAGCAGAATATTTTCTTTACTTTTGTTGAAGAAAGTTTACGTGTAATTTTAGATAATAAAGTGAAAGCTGCAGCAATTGCTATGATTACAACTTTAGGAGCTCTTTTTATTTCTCCTGAGTTTGGAACTTGTGTATTCTTGATTAATGCTATAGTTTTTATTGTAATATCAGAATTTGTTATTCCGCTCAGGAGCAGGGAAGAATGGGCAGCAGCTCATGAAATAAATCTTATAGAGGTAGCTCGTTTACAAGAGCTTTTGCCTGCTATAAGGGAAGCAGCTCGTCTAAGGGATCTTTAATTAGAAATAGTTTTATGCAGAAACGGGCTCGCTGCCTGTAGTTTTAGTTTTAATATAGCCTTGTTTTAGCTCCGCTTTATAAATTACAAAGAGTCCAAGTGAGACAACTCCAGTTGAAGCAAAGATCACCCAAGATGGCCTTTCTCCGATAATAAGCCATCCGCTAAAGGATGCAAATACTGGGCTAAGAAGTCCCATAAAGGAAAGGAATGTTGCGGTAAATTTTTTGAGCATATAGCCATACAGATTATAGCATAAAATATTGGAAACAAGGGTAATGACTAGCACAATCGATATAAAAGCGGATGTTTGACCCGATGCTATTGGAAGAGGATTCCAGCTTTCAACAAACGTCGAATGGAAAAGAGCGAGCGTCCCTCCGAGAAGCATGCTATAGCCATTTGCAAGAAGAGGTGATATGGCATCGTCTTTGACAACCATTCTCAAAAGTACCCATCCATAGATAGAGAAAAAGGCAGCGCCCATAATTGCGATTTCAGGCCAAGACAAGAAACTAAAAGCACTAAAAAGGTCTTCTGATCCACTTTGCATGAGAAGGACCGGAATAAAGCCTGCAAATCCAATCATCATCCCAAAAAGTTTACGCCCGTTAATTTTTTCTTTGAAATGAATATAAGATAAAATCGCTGCAATAAATGGGGAGAGGCCATAAATAAAGCAAGTTTTAGCAGCTGAGAGATATTGCAGTCCCCAAAATTCCAAAATATTTGTGATATAGATGCTAAAAAAAGACAGAATAATCAGAGGAAAAATAAGTTTTTTACCAACTTTTAAAGATTTTGGTTTACGAATGGCCAAAAACCCGACGAGAAGAATCCCCGCAAAAAGCATTCTAAAACCTGTTAAAAAAACTGGTGGACTATATTGAAGAGCAATTTTCCCAAGAGAGAAGATACTTGACCAAGTGGCGTACATTAGTACTACGAGGAAGACTGACATGGAGATATCCCTTTTGCGCAAAAGGGATATCTTAGCATTATTTCAACTCTTGATCAATGCAATTAATTATTTTACAGCTTTTAAGTGAGCCTTCAAATTATCCACTTTTTTCCCATAAATTTGATGATCAATATGGAGCTTGTGGCTTTCCTTCCATTTCTTTTCGGGTAATAAATCTTTGAAATGATAAATGGCTTTTGGAACGATAAAGGGATTAAAGTCACCGGGTCTTGTTGTAACAAGAGGACGAATGCACCCATAGACTGTTATGAGTAGCAGTGCAATGATACCAATTGCGGCAATGAGAGGAGAAACAACTGCTATTACGACATTTTTTCCCGAAAATTTTGGGAGATTTGGTTTAATAAAATCTTCAATAACTTTTGCATCTTCTAAAAATTCTTCAGGAGCAAGACGCGCAGCTTGAGGGTTTGTCATCCATCGCTTTCCCCATTCATATCCAAAATTTTCTAATTCTAACTTAGTTCCATCTACAGGTCCGACAGCGCCGCGAGTCATGGCTGTGACGGGGTGATTTGCCATTCCATTAGCAAAGAATAATTCTTTAAATTCTTCTGTAACCTCAGTTTCCTCTTTATTTGCAAAAATTGCTATTCCAGCACGTTCACATTGATCAAAAGCCGCGGCAATAGCAGCAGCAATGGCTGTTCTATCAACACTACTTTTGCAGTGGAGTACGACGGGAAGGTTCATTTTTTTTGCAAGTTGAATGCGTTTTAGTAATTCTATTTCAGGATGCAGTTTGGGGCCAATGTGAGCTAAGTGGGCCTCTCCTAGCATCTCATACCCTTTCTCGGAAATTGTTTCTGAAAGCCTTTTCCCACTTAGATAGTCAGGAGCAATATCGTCTCCTTGGGTTACAATATTAAAAGGAGTGCAAAAGAAAATTGGCTTGAAATGTACTTTATGCGTTATCCCTGTTTTTGGATCTTGAATTTCAAGTGGCTCATTTCTAAGCTCTTTAAGAGCCTTTTGCTCATTAAGGGTGAATGTTCGTTCTGGGCTACGGACATTTGGAGTTAGAAGGGAGTTTACAAGGTAAGTTTGTGTGTATGATCCACCTTCTTCTTTTAAACCCTGGTTTTTTCCGGAGTGCAATTCATTTAGGAAAATCATCGTCGCTTGTTCTTTTGCACGCTCAAGGCTGTCTGGCCGTCCTGTATAGGCAATAGCTCTTCCATCATTGCTTGAAATGATCCGTGCATTCAGAAGTTCTTTTGCTTTGCGGTCGTTACTGGAGGCGCTGGCATTTTGAATAAATACGGTGTCTCCATTAGCATCAGTATAACATTTTCCATTCATGGAGCTATTTTTCCACGATTCGTGGTCGGTCGAAAAGATTTCACTTTCCTCATCATTAAATTTTATTTTTGCAGTATAGTCAACTCGCGCAGCAACGCTGTGGGCCACTTGTATTTTATGCTCAGTATCCGTTTTTTCCCCGCGAGTTGTGCATTCTGCTGCAAGAAGGTCGTCATAGCTACCATTTGCGGTATCGACAAATCCTAAATGTATTAATGCATGATCTATAGCATCAGATGGAGATTTATCAGAATAATTCCTTGCAAGTACAAGAGCCGCCTTAGCTTGTTGCGCTTCAAAAAGCCCATTATAGATCTGCTCTGATGGCAGAATAACGCCTGCCTTTTGCATGGCACGAAGTAAATCAATTGTCTCCATCTTAGAAGGGTTTTGTATACTTGATTTTACGTTATCTGGTTGATTATTAAGCTTTTGCAGGAGGTAATTCTTTGCAGAGTCCGCTTTGGTCTCATATTCTATTGTTACCTTGCAGGTTCCCCACTCATAGACGTTTTTATCTTGCAATCTTGGGCTATCCTCTGGGGAAGGGGACTTAGGTCTTTCTTCTGTAGTTTTTGGGCCCGCAAGAGCTAATAAAGTATAAGGATTTGCAGGAGGAGCAGAATTTACTTGAAAAGGGGGATTTGCCATTTTATTACCGTTTATTAATTAAATATAACTTATTACACCATATTAAAAGATTTTTATAATTAACTGCGGCATTGATTGTTAAGTAGTTGTGAATTGTTTACATTAAATATACAAACTTAATCATTCAGGGGCAATCGCCCCAGGTGGTCCGACAAGGTGTCTATATCCGACATAAGAGGCGTCTTCATCAAATTCGGGAGTGGAAAAAACCTTGGGAAGTTTTGTTGCAGCTGTGAAGCCAAGTACTGGATTTTTGAAGGCAAATCCTATGCACTCAAGTGCGATAAAAGCAAAAATGGAAGAAACAAAGCCTATAATTGCAGCAGCTACATAAATTAAGGCTTTGGGGCATTTGGGCACTTTTTTAATTAATGGGTTGATTGCAAATTTTGTAAAACTTCGTTTGATAGAGGGAGCTTTTGAATAGCGCTCAGGGAGAATGCGAGGGGGCACTGGCATCGGTAGAAGTTTTCGCGTCCAGGAAAATCCGAGGTTTTGGGATTTCATAGGCTTTCCATTTACGATTCCCTCTCCTGATCTTGCGATACTTGTAAGTTGATGTCCTACCATAATATTTGCAGCGATGAGCTCTTTAAATAGAGGGTTTTTTAGGAGAGCTTTTGGGTCAAACGTATAGTCTTTATGGGGGATTTCATTTCCTGCACGTTTCCACTGCTCAAGAGCTTGAGTCATCGCAACGCCAAGAGATGTGCGATCGACGCTACTTTTGCAGTGCACATTGATTGGAAGTTTTAGCTCTTGTGCAAGATGAATATGGCAAAGTACGGCCTCTTCTGGTAGATAATTTTTCTCTTCTTTTTCTAATTTTTCTACGAGTTTCAAAGTCTCTTGATCTGCATGTGTTTTAAGTTGCTCGAGTCCTTCTTTTGATATGCGAGAGGCAATCCCTTTTCCTGTAAGATAATCGGGTAAAATCGTTTCAAAAAGTGAAAATCCGTTAAATGGTTGAACAAAAAACAGAGGTTTAAAAACTACGAGGTGGGTATTTCCCGTGAGAGGGTCTGTAATTTCTATTGGTTGTTTGCTAAGCTCTTTTAATGCTTTTTCTTGGGTTAGAGTGGAGCCTTTTTCATCAAATTCATCATATTTTGTAAGTCCTGAGGGGCTTAGAAGAGATTGAACAACGTATGTTTGCTCTACAATTTCGCCTTTTTGGACTTGTCCTTTTTTCGAGCTGTGGAGCTCATTTAGGAACATAAATTTTGCTTGCTCTTTTGCAATGCTTAAGAGGTCAAGTTTTCCACTGTAGCAGACACTTTCTCCATTATAGTTATTTGCAACGCGTCCATTTAACGTATGTTTAACGGTTTTATCATTACTTGAAGACACAGCATCAGTAATAGCTTCATATTCTCCCCGTTCATTTTTAAAAACCCGTCCGTTTAGGGGACTGTTTTTCATCAAGGTAACGCGCCCTTTTAAAATGTTTGGATCAAAAATACCAATTCTTTCTTTGAGATCAGGGGAAAGTGCAATAGTAAAATTAAGATCACTTCGGTTAGAAACGCTATAATTAATCTCTTTTTTATGTTTTTTTCCCGTTAATTCACGCCGCCCCATCTCGCTCTTTAGAAGCTCACCTCGACTCTCAAGAGGAGGACTTTCTAAATATTTGTAGTAGTTTTCGATGTTTCTTCCAATTACTTGCTCATAATGTAAAAATTTTAATTCGATAAGAGCAAGGATAAGTGTTGGTAAATGGTCAAAGAGGTGATGTTTTCCCCACTCTGGATCTGAATTGTCCGGGCTGGAGGAGAGCGTATATACTTTTTCATGTAAAAGATTTTGTTTGTCTTGGGTAAGGCTATCTACAATGTTTTCCAAAAGTTTTTTCTGCGGAAGATCATAGACAACTGTCGTTTTCCAAAAACCTGGATCATTATAAAACACTTCTTGACTGGATTCTTCGCGGTAGAGTTTGTCGTGGATAAGATGATGGCTTTCAGAGGGCGTGACAAAGTCGTATTCTTGCAAGTCTTCATACGAGGGAGACTGGAGAGTACCGCTTGGATTTAAAGATATTCCTTGAGACATAATAACATTAACTTTAGTAAATTGTTAATGATATTATAACATAATTAGCCGATTAATTAAATATCGTCATTTAATATTTTAGTTCGATAATTTTCCATATGCTGTACCATAAAATGAAGATTATGAATCGATGCAAGGGACATAAAGGTGAGTTCTTTGGCCTTGAATAGATGATGAAGATAAGATAAAGAAAAGTTTTTGCAGCAGTAGCATGAGCATTCTTTGTCAATAGGCTCAAAAAGTTTTGCATAAGAACTTTTGCCGATGCGCAGCGTTCCAGAGTTTGTAAGGAGCGTTCCATGTCTTGCAGCTTTTGTTGGATAGGAGCTGTCGCAAGTATCAACGCCAAGAGCGATACATCTTTTAAGGGATTCTAAATCTCCAATACCTAGAAGATGCGTTGGTTTTTCTCTAGGAAGCCTTGGCATTGTAACTTCTAATAGGTCGTACATTTC
>DAOWHK010000226.1 GCA_030641465.1 Parachlamydiales bacterium
CTTACTTACCCCTCCCCTTTCCTCCGCTCCATTTACAATAGATCGCCCTATGAGTGCACAATTTTCTCATAGTTTTAGCAAATTTCCCTATGAATTTGTGACAAAAAAGAGCGGGAAAAGGCCTGAGCTAGAGCCTTTGGAAAAAATATTGCCAAGCCTTGATAAAGGCGACCATACCGCACCTATCTCCCCTATTGCTATTGACAAGCTGCATTTTAGCACTCCTAATAATATGCAAGAAAATGTGCAAGACATCGCCTTAAATCTCCCACCTGTAAACCAAGAGTTAGAAGAGCTGCAAAGCTACGAAGCTATTCTGAGGGATGAATATCAAAAATACATTCCTAATCGTCCCCCTCTTGCATTCCATATCCCCATCGAGCTTAAAGGAGTGTCTTCCACATCCCATACAAATGAAGAACTCATAGCTCATGTTCCAATCTATGAGTATTTTACAAGTGACAGAGCAGCTCCTTCTGCATTTTCCAAGCAGCTAGCTTTAGACTTACCAATAGTTGATTTAATGCATGAGCAAGTATTTACATTCTCAAACACTATTAAAGAAAATCTTGCGCCATATGCCCTTATCGCCATCAATCATCAAAAATATCAATTTGCACACGAACAAATGCAGGATGTCCCTGAAAAGCTTACGCAAAAAGAAATATCGACAAATTTGCTTATCAACCATTTTGTTTCTACTTTCCTACTTCCCATCATAGAAGCGGAAAAGCCCTCCTCTCCAAAATTTAACAAAAATGATCTTGAGGCCTCAACAATCCAATTTAGCAAGAAACTTAAGCCCCAAATTTTAGAAAAGACCGAAACTACTCTGCCATTTAAGGTGGAAAAGATAGCAGGGTCCATATTGCAAAAAAAGAGCATCAATTACCTTGATCAAAAAAAATGCGATGCAAAACAAATCAATCAGCTCCATCGAATGACTTTTGCAAATCTTTCGCGCGCACCCTCAATATTTGCAGATCATATCCCTGTAATCTATGAAGATGCCTTCACATGCGATGTAAAAATCTCACCTGGAGTCGATGGAAATGGATATCTTTTCTCTCTTGCACTTACACCAAATGAAAAGATCCAACTCACATCGATTAATCAAAGCTTCTATTTTATCATTGATCACACAACGACTATCGAAAAACATCGCTATAATACTTTCAAGCAAGGAGTGATCAAAGCCTGTGCTCAGCTAAAAGAAGGTGACGAATTTAACGTCATCGTTGTAGATAGTAAAATCAAAAAGATGAGTCCAAAAAGCATCAAATGGAATAAAAATAGCCCCAAAGAGGCCGCAGTCTTTTTACAAAAACACGAATACCTTGGACATTTAAAAAACAAAAGCCCCTATAAAGTTTTTCAAGAAGTCTATGACGAAAATTCCAAACTTCCACAAACAATCATTTACCTCTCCGATGGTAACTCCCTTAAAACTATTCAAAAAGATTGCAAAAATCTAAAAGCTCTTACGAGTGAAGGATCCAATTCTTTTTCTCTGTATACAGCAGCTGCCAGTCAAGGGAATAACCTACCCATGCTTAAGCTGCTTAGCTCCTTGAATAAAGGAGAGCTGATGCACTCGCCAACTCACGCAGCCTTTCCTCGAAAACTTGCAAGGCTTGTAAAACATGTCGATCGAATTTTTGCAAAAGATCTACGTGTCCTATTAAAAACAGAAGGATACTCCCAAGTTCTTCAACTAAATTCCCACCTACCTAACTTCTTTCAAGATCGGCCATATGTTATCTATGGAAAAGTAGACAATCTCCAAGATTTTGAACTTCATATTCAAGGAAAAATGCATGGGAAGATCTTCTCTCATACACAAAAAATTTCGTTTGAAAATGCAAAAAGTGCCGGATACCAGCTTCAAAAAAATTACTCAACCAAACAAGCCGATGTCTGTTTTGAATATTTCCTCACCGACTCCAACCCTATATACCTAAGAGAAGCTAAAAAAATTCTCGAGCCATTTAATATCGAGCTTCCGTGTAAGCTATGACACTTCGAATTACTGGCGGAATATTTCGAAACCGGAAAATCCAAGCCCCCAAAGGCACACAAACAAGACCCACCTTGGAAAAGGTAAGAAAAGCCGTCTTTGATAAACTGCAACAAAAATGCGAAAACGCTCTATTTCTCGATCTATTTGCAGGAAGTGGTGCGATGGGTCTCGAAGCTGTTAGTCGCGGCGCTAAAGGTGTCGTATTTGTCGAATATGACCGTTTGGCAATAGACTGCCTTAAAAAAAACATCAACTCATTAGAAATCGAAAACCAGTGCCAAATACTAAAAGGCAAAGCCGAGCAAATTCTAAATAAGCTGCAATCCCCTTTTGATATCATCTATATCGATCCTCCCTACGAAAAAGGCTACGCGGAAAAGATCCTTGAACTTATCGATAAAAATAAGCTCCTAGCAGAAAATGGTATTCTATTCGTAGAAGAAAGAGCGCCATTAAAAAATCTTTCCCTGATAAACTTAGAGCTAAAACAGCAAAAAACCTACGGAAGCACTAAGCTCTACCAGTTTGAGCAGAAATCTTAGGAATGGACTTTTTCAACACGCCCTTTAGGAGAACTCCCATAAAGAAAGAGTCTTTAAAAATTCTTCCATATACTTTTTGTAGTGAAGATATTTTTTTAGAGGAATCGAATCAAAGGCTAAATAAATCATCTCCTCTTTTTCCACAAAATACGTCCTATTCGCCTCAAGACGGAGCATTTTTCCAGGAGATAAGCTTTCTTTTAAAAAGCTTGGTGGCTGAAAAATTTTTGAACTAAGGGTCCACCGGTTATTCTTAGGGTCCACCGATACAAGTACCTTTTTATCAAAACAATTAATACGCGCTTTGTTCTGAGAAAGAAGCTGACTAATTAAAGCTAAGTAAGTCGTATATAACATGAGATTAATTGTATATTAGAGCTCTATATTATATCACCATTTAAAAATACATCTCCCCACAAGCTTTTTTTTGATTTTTTATACAAAGATTTGTCTTTTTTACTAATTGTTTTATTAACAATTTTACCTTCCTTGCAAAGGGTAAGGTTCACATGCCCTTTCTTGATTTCAGGAGAGCTGACAAGCCTTGATCCAAAGGGTTCGCATTTGTTTTTAGACGCAATAAGATAGGAAAATTTTTCATCCTCAAAACTGCAACTTCCAAGCTTTACCAATTGATGCATAGGTGATCTTGCAAGGCGCACTCCAAAATGACACCAATTAGGAAACTGCATTGGACATGCCATTTGATTTGGACATGGAGCAACAATTGTAGCGCCAAGTGAAATAAGGATTTCTCGGAATTTTAAGATCCGTGAAAAACCAAGCGTTGTGCCAGGTTCAATAATGATCATAAACTCCTTTGTTTTCTCAAAGGAATCGCCAATAAGTGAGCTCCAGCAAGATTCGGGAGCCTCCCCTAAGGAGTAAGAAAAAAGAGTCAGATCAAAAGCCTCTTCTACGACTCTTTGAAAGTCTTGAAGCTTCCAATCGACACGGTTTTCTAGATCTTTGTTTGAATGAAGAAGTTCTTTTCCAAGCCGAATAAATTTAGCATCCCTCTCAACGAGTAGAAGCTTTTCCATGTTGGGAAATAACTCTGCCACTGCCCAAGATGATGTGCCAGGTCCTGCACCAAAATCCACAATCGATTTTGGAGAAAAACCTGGCCTATGCCTTGTAAATTCCTCAAAAACTCTAGAAATGGCAGCAAATGTAGCAGGAAATCGATAGCAGAGATAAGCAAAGGGATCATTTTCTTGATCAATAAATGGATCTTTCCTTCCTTGCTCATTTCGGTACTTAAAAGAAAGCCGCTCCGCAGCTTCTTTGAGCTTCGGCGCTGGAATTTTTTCAAGTAGTTCGTCAATTACCGACTGAAGAGAAAAAGGAAGGGTTTTCATTCTAACTTAGCTTTCATAAGTATCACACCAGCAATGACAACAGCAATTGCTGCAAAAATAAATGGAAAAGAGGAATGAGCATGAAGAAAAAGCCCTCCCAAAAATGCCGCAAGCATCATCGTTAATGAGAGCATTGACTGACTAAGCCCAAGAACCTTTCCTTGTATCGATCGATCGGCAGCATTCGAAATTTCTCCCGTACAAGTTGGCCAGATCAAACCAGCAACTATCGTACAGCATCCTAAAATAATTAAAAACCCAATAATATCTTCTGGAAAAATAGTTGAAAGAGTCACAACCGCCAAAACAAAAAACGATATGAGAAGTAGCTTTTTCGAAGACAAATGATTGTGAACAAGGCGGTGCAAAACACCCGTACCTAATATCCAGCAAAGCCCCATAAGAGCGCTAATGTCCCCAATTGTCGAGCTTGATGACTGATAATTTTCCACAAGATAGGCCGGAAAAAACAAAAAGATAATGTTCCAAGCAAAAAGAAAGAAAAAATAAACAAGATATAGAGATCGTAGCGATTTCTTGTTAAAAGCCTGCCTGAGGTCATGAAGACCCTTTATCAAATCAAATTTCCCCTTCAATTTCTCATGAATCGTCTCTCTAAAACACCAAAGAATAAATAAAAAATTAATCACGGATAGAAAAAACCCAACCCACATGGGAAAGGCTTTATTAAAGTAGGGGAAAATTTGAGGGTCAGAGAGCTTTCCTCCGACAAATGGTCCTAAAACGAACGTAAGCCCAGCAATTGCTGAGCCATAACTAAAGTATTTGAGCTTTTGCTTAGGAGACCCACTTAAATCAGAGAGCGACGAAAGGCAAATGGAGAGATTTCCAGCGCCAATACCCATAAGAATCCTTCCTAAAAATAAAGGAACTATTGCTCGGTTACCAATGCTCCATGCACTGATTGCAAAACCTATAAGTGTGATAAAGGTCGTAATTAATAACGCCTTTTTTCTCCCTTGACGATCAGCATATTCTCCAAAAATAGGATTTAAAAAAAACTGCGCAAACGGAAAAGCTCCAAGAAAGAGGCCGAGTAAAATTGTTCGAGTCGCTAGAGGATAGCTCGCATTAAAAAGGCCCTCAGTATCACTTAAAAATAGCGGTGCAAAAATTGGAAAGACAATGGTTGCCCCTAAATTATCCACTGCAAATGTAAAAAATATCGTAAAAAGCGATGCTTTCCGAAATTTTTGAGAACTTTCTTTCACTATACGCCTCTTTTCTTCTATGGTGGATTAAACTACCTAGCACTCCTCTCTTTCTCTTCATAGAATTTTTCTTGCATTATTTCAATAAATGTTTATAGAAACTTCGAATACAGATTTTCTATATAGTGGATTTTATCAATCAAGATTTAATCCACTATATATTCCCAGTGTTTCAACTCTCCCCTCTAATAAACAACGTTTTACAACTTGAGCATTGAAGCCAAGGAAAGATTGGTTATACACAGACCGATTCAAGACTTGGGTTTTTGCCAAAGTCTTGAATCAGTTTGTGTATAAGGGACCTTCTTCTCGCGGATTATTCTATGCTTCCTCTATTTTTCTGCCCTCTATATAATTGGTCCTGCTCTCAAAAATATTGGAAAATTTATGCATTCTTGTTTAGTTGTGATTATTCTTCTTTTTCAAACCTTTTGTTTTGCCTCTTCTCAAAAAATAGTCCTATTATATGGAAGTAGCTGCTCTGGAAAAACAAGTTTATGTAAGGAGGTTGAGAGGCTAGATTGCAGCTGGCTTCACATCGATGAAGACGATATTTATATAGAAGAGTGGTTAAAAGAAATCGCTTCAAGCTTCCCTGCTGAATATGAGTGTATTTCAAAAGCAATTTCAGACAGCAATCTTTTCCATGCAGTGAAGAGAAATGTGATTTTATTCAAAGAACGTGCAACCTCAAAGGAGCGTAGCTTAGCACTTGAGTCTATTACTACAATTCAAACTTTCTTCCAAGAAGAAGGCTGTAAAGAATTTAGAGAAAAATTTAGGGAGAAATTCATTTCGTTAACTCTAGATGCAATAGAGCAAGGACTCATTAATCAGAAAAACATCCTTTTAAATAGATGGTATTTGTCACACGATCAAATCACAAAAACTTTTCCAGACATTCCAACTAGCAAAGTATTTGCTTTTTCTCCACTTGTTTCTTCGTTAGAAAAATTTAATAAAAGAAATAGCGAAGCTTTTCTAGATAAAGATTTATCTAACCACCGCTTTTATAAACAGTTTATTCCAAGCTATATTAGTTTGTATCAAATTAAAACAACTCCAACTGATATACATTTTCCCTGCAAAAGAAAAGATCTCGATACTTTGTTTGAGTCCATCTATCAAGATCTATTATTAGAGGAAAAAATAGTAAACCCTGGAATACTATCGGTAGAATTATCAAAAATGGAATTAGAGGAGTTTCGAAAGAAATTTATTCCTAAATATTTACTTCCAAATGAGACCATTTACATCACTCCTAGCAGAGAATACGATATAATTATAAACACGCATCAAAAAACTCCCGATCAAATTGCAGAAGATTTATTATTAGAAATTAAAAAAACCAATTAATTGGTTTATTATTATTAGAAATTAAAAACTGATTAACTTTAGAAAAGTGGCGGCAACCAAAAAATTTATGCACAGAAAATGGAGATGGGTGCGCAGCTTTTACTACCTGGTGTGGTTTTGGGATTGCTAAGCATTTTTTCTCGGCAACCTTTCCCCAGAGTAAAAAAATCACCGGATCTTTTCTTAGGCAGAGTTTTTCAATAACTGTATCCGTAAACGTTTCCCAACCTTTTCCAAAATGGGATTTAGGCTCTCCCTTTCTCACAGTAAGCGTCGCATTTAGTAATAGCACGCCTTGCTTTGCAAGGTAAGTTAAGTCCCCTTGAATTGGAGGGGAAATGCC